>JBKQMT010000167.1:0-6674 GCA_052146595.1 Acidimicrobiales bacterium | reverse complement strand
AACTCGAAGTACCCGTACATCTGGGTGGACCGACCCGGGTCGAAGTGGCTGAACCCGGTGGCGATGATGATCGCGCCGCACTCGACGGTGTCGTCGGCTCCCGTCTGTGCGTCGCGCAGGGTGAGGGCGAACGCCCCCGGCTCTCCCGCCGCGCTGGCGAGTTCGGTCCCGAGTCGGACCTCGGTGAGCGGGTTGGCGGTGACGACGTCGATCAACCGCTGGATCTGCGGCTGCGCGGGATCACCGTGCGGGGTCAGGCCGCAGTACTTCTGCGTGATCGGGGAGCCACCGAGGTGATTCAGCCTCTCGACGAGCACGACCTTGTGGCCGACGTCTGCGATCCCCTGTGCCGCGCGCAGCCCGCCGGGCCCCCCTCCGATGACGGCAATCGTGTTCGAGGACATTCGTCACCTCAACTGTCGTGCTCGTGCCTGTCAGGCGATTCTTCAAGCCGGTTGCTGTCGTTCACGCCATCGGCGTCATCCCAGTCGAGATAGCGCTTCTCACCGGATTCCAGCCGGCGCAGATCACCCTGGAATTCCGCCCACGCCTTCTCCCAGTCGACGCCCATCTTCTCGAGCAGCGGCCGGTAGTCGGCCGAGTGCCAGTGCAACTGGCAGACCCGGTAGGGATGTGCCCCCAGCGCGAGCGCCGCGAACTGCGCGTCGCTGAGCACCGGCAGCCCGACGTTGCATCCGTGGGCTTTGGCCGCGAACTGGCTCTTGTCGAGGGTCGTGACGCACCCGGTGTCGTGGGTCAGCACGACATCGGGGTTGGCCTCGTCCTTCATGACCTCGATCTTGCGGAGCGTGGCGAAGGATCGCGTGAAGTCGCGCTGCACCAAGATGTGCCGGAAGCCGAACCCGCAGCAGTCGAACCAGGTCGAGTAGTCGCGCACCGTTGCGCCGAGCGCCTCCGCGAGGCCGGTCACCACGGCCGTGCGCTGACCGCCGTAGATGTCCGGGTCGTAGATCGCGTCGCCCGGGACGATCTTGTAGTAGTGGCACGCCGGGTGGACGGACACCACGATGCCCGACACGTCGCGGGCCTGCTTGGACGCGATCTCGTCGCGCAGCGCGTGGAACCACTCGGAGTAGTGGATGATCTCTTCCGGCAGCACGAGTGGCTTGCCCAGCTTGGCCATGATCGCGCGGACCTGAGCCCGGAGCTCCGGGTGGCGGATGAGCTCTTCGCGCACGTTCTTGTAGTGACCGTAGGAGGTGCCGCAGTGGATGAGCGGGAAGTATCCGCTCTCGTAGGCGGCAGCGAAGTTGCGAACGGCGACGGCGGCCTGGGCCGCCGAGTTGGAGGTCGCGCTCGCGTAGTAGTTCCACGCCGTGCAGGAGGTCTGGTCACGCGGGTCGTGGTAGTCGTAGCCGAGCTTGCGCATCACCCAGAAGATCGAGGTGGAGTAGCCGGGGATGTGGCCGCACTGGCCGCAGGACTTGTGGTGCCACAGATGCGCCTTCTGGATCCGCTTCTCGCGCCCGTACTTCGTCGACACGGTGACCGCTTCCCGGTCGATCTTCTGCACGATCAGCTCTCCCTGACGCTCCAGCTCGAGCAGCTCGGCGCGGGGGTCTTCCAGCGACCTGCGGTCGGCGACCGGCTCCTCGGCCGCCTTGGCCCGCCTGAGGGTGATCGGAGCCTCGACGGGGGTTGTCATAGCTATATGCCTTCTTCCTCGAGGCGTTCCTCCATCAGCTCCTGAAGGACCGAGTGCAGGCCGCGATCGACCTCCGCGATCATGTCCAGGGCGCCGGTCTCCAACCAGATGACGTAGAGCTCGACCAGCGTCCTGTCGGCGACGGACCACCCGGCAGAGGTCGTGTGCATCGTCTCGGGAGGCAGCGCCCGGCGCCACAGGTCCAGGTTGTCCGCCACGTCGCCGGTCTCGGGGCCCCAGTCGGGGAAGGCGTCCGGCCGCAGCATGTCCGGCGAGACCTGGGTGCCGGTGGACATGATCTTGAAGATGATCCGCGAGTAGCCGACCAGGGCTTGCTTGGCCGAAGCCAGCCCGTCGCGGACGGCCACCTCCCGCATGATCGTGATGATCCCGCCCGGGTTGTTGCCGCGCGGGCACCGCAGGCAGGAAAAGCACTGGGAACACTCCCAGATGTCCTCCTGCATCTGCTGGTAGAAAAGGTCCACGTCCTCGCGCGCCGCCGCCTGCGCGATGCGGCGGGGGCTGAAGTCGTAGAACTTGGCCGACGGGCAAGCAGCGACGCAGATGCCGCACTCATAGCAGCCGTACAGGTAGTCGCCGAAGCGCATGTCGCCCTTCACCTGGTCGAACAGCCGCAGCTTCACTTCGTAGGACACATCGGCGTAGCCGGCGACATCGGGGGCCTTGTAGTGGGCGTCCGTCTCGGCTTCCCGGGCGGCTGTCAGGTTCATCGGCGGGCCTAGAAGCTGATCACGGCATCGGCAGAGGCGGCGAGGTCGTTGAAGGCTGCGCCACCGATCACCTCGACCCCGTCGATCAGGTCCTCGAGCACCAGGTCGTTGAGGTCGAGCGACGGCTGGCAGACCAGAAGCCGGACGCCGAGGCCGGTCGCCTGCTCGATGAAGTGGCGCAACGGCTGGCCCTGGTCGCCCTTCGGGCCGATCTTGTCCACGACATCCTTGCGCAGCAGGGTAGGGCCGTACATCGTGAAGTAGATCTTGACCTCGAATTCCATCGCAGCCGCGGAGGCGGCAAGAAAGAAGGGTGTGGCGCTGCGCCCCGGGTCGTCCGCCCCGTGCGTCTGCACGTAGAGGATCTTCGTCTCAGAGTCGTCCGCCCACGTCGTCGCCATCTGTCACTTCACCCGGCGGATGAGGATATGGAAGACGTCAGCCTGCTTGCTGATGCCGAGCAGTTCGTTGCCTGTGCGGCTGCTCCAGGCGCGCATGTCGGGCTCGACGCCCGGGTCCGTGGCGAGGAGCTCGAGAACTTGCCCCGGAGCGAGACTCTTGATCGCCTGCGCAGTCTTCACGACTGGCAGCGGGCACGCCAACCCGGTGCAGTCGAGGACCTCGTCCGCGGGTGGAGCCGTGGGCTCAGACACAACATCATCCTCCTTCGGTTTCTAGATCGAGAAGTCTTCCCCGGACCACACGCCGGCTTTCGACGGGCGAATGTCGTGATGGTCACTTTGGCCCTCAACGATCGTCTCCAGCTCGTCGACACGCGACAGCAGCGACTGCAGGCTGGAACCGAGGAGGTCCGGCATGAAGGCAGACTCCAGGTCAGGCCGGTCCGTGGCCCGATGGGGTCGGCTGCGGGCGATGATCTGACCCGGCACGCCGACCACCACCGAGTTCGGGGGCACCGACTTCACGACGACGGCGTTGGCCCCGATGCGGCTGTCGTCACCGATGGTGATCGCCCCGAGAACCTTGGCCCCGGCACCGATGGTGACCCGGTTGCCCACCGTCGGGTGACGCTTTACCCGGTCGAGGCTCGTGCCGCCAAGGGTGACACCCTGGTAGATGGTCACGTCGTCACCGACCTCAGCCGTCTCACCGATGACCACACCACTAGCATGGTCGATGAACACGCCCTCGCCGAGGATGGCAGCGGGGTGGATCTCGACCCCGGTCAGCCAGCGCGCCAGCCCCGAGCCCACCCTTGCCAGGAGCTTGAAGTCGTTCTGCCACAACGAGTGACAGAGGCGGTGGCTCCAAAGAGCGTGCACGCCCGAATAGCACAACGCGATCTCGATCGAAGACCGTGCCGCCGGGTCGCGGTCGCGCGCCGAGAGCAGATCGCGCCGCAGGGTCGCAAGCATGCTCAGTCGGTGAGGCCCTCGAACAAAGCCGTGGAGAGGTAGCGTTCGCCGAAGGACGGTATGACCACCACGATCAGCTTGCCCGAACTCTCGGGGCGCGCCGCCACCTGCAGTGCCGCCCAGATCGCTGCGCCCGACGAGATGCCGACAAGCAGCCCTTCCTCGCGGGCCGCGCGCCGGGCGAGGTCGAACGCGTCCGCGTTCTCGACGGTGATGATCTCGTCCACGATGCCAGTGTCCAGGATCGCCGGGACGAAGCCGGCGCCGATGCCCTGGATGGGATGAGGCCCCTTCTGGCCGCCGGACAGGACCGGAGAAGCCGCCGGCTCGACGGCGATCATCTTCACCGACGGCTTGCGGGCCTTCAGTACCTGACCGACGCCCGTGATGGTCCCTCCGGTGCCGACACCGGAGACGACGACGTCGACCTCGCCATCGGTGTCGTCCCAGATCTCCCTGGCGGTGGTGGCCCGGTGGATGGCCGGGTTGGCCGGATTTTCGAATTGCTGCGGGATGAAGTAGCGCAGGTCGCTCTTGGCGAGCGCCTCCGCCTTGGCGATCGCCCCGGGCATGCCCTCGGGCCCCGGGGTAAGGATCAGCTCGGCCCCGTAGGCCTGCAGCAGCGCTCTTCGCTCCTTGCTCATGGTCTCGGGCATCGTGAAGGCGCACTTGTAGCCGCGGGCTGCACACACCATCGCCAGCGCGATGCCTGTGTTGCCACTCGTAGGCTCGAGGACGACCGTGTCGGGCCCGATCAAGCCCGCCTCTTCGGCCGCGTCGATCATTGCCACTCCGATGCGGTCCTTCACGCTGTGAGCCGGGTTGAAGAACTCGAGCTTGGCCACGACCTGGGCCTCGCCGCCCTCGTTCAAGCGGCGAAGCCGGACGAGAGGTGTGTTGCCGATGAGCTGGGTGATGTCGTCCGCGATCTGCATGGTCGCTTCGCCTTTCTCGAGTCCTGAGCCTACCTTGAAATGAATTCCATCGCAATCATGCAATACATCGCATGCCCAGGCCGAGTCAACCCCAACCACGCGCCGGTCTGTGTGCGCCCCCGGGAGGACTCGAACCTCCGACCGTCTGCTTAGAAGCTATTGAGGGCCGAACGCTGTGCTGAGCAGGGCTTTCGCAGGAAATTGGCCAGCGAAACGGGAACAGTTAGACGGTGTTGTGAAGCTCACATCAGAGCCTCAGACTCCTTCTTGTCCTTCGAGGGTGATGATCTCGACTTCGCCCATCGGGATCGCCGTCCGCTGTTCCTCACCGTCCTCCAACCGCGTGTAGAAGGCGTATTCGTCGCCCTCGTCCTCGTAGCGATCAGCGAGTACCGCCTCGGGCGCCTTGACGAATGATGGCAACCCCTGCCGGCTTCAAGGTAACGAGAGAACCGACTTCTACTCCCGTCAGCAACTCAAGACCGCGAGCGGCTACCTCGATCTCTCGTTCCTCGGCTGAGTGGTTGATGAGGAATTCGTAGCGCGTGTCCTCACTCACGCGGACAACCCGTTCGACCCCGGAGCCCCGCGGCGCCCCTGGTACCTGTCCTCGAAGAGCAGGCACCCGTGCGAACAGCTGCGCTAGGGAATCAGGGCCGAGGCGGCACCCCACGTAGTAGGTACGCCCGCTCCCGTAGGTAGTCTCAACAACAATTGGCCGTCCTGACAAGGCACCACGGGTGACGCGGGCGACCACCTGCCCGTCGCGTTCCGTCAACACGTCCGCCCAAAAGCCGCCGACGCCCCTCTCGCCGCTGTCCCATTGGAACTCCAATGTCTCGCCAACAGGCATCGGTGCCACGTCAAGGACGTCACAACCCATCAGCGGTCGCAGCGGGCCGCCGTAGGGGCCGAGGTAGACCGCGTCCTGCTCGTCAACGATCCCCGACCAGAACGACACTACGGCAGTGCCTCCGGCCTCGACGTACGCAATAAGGATGGCCGCTTGTTGCTCGCTCAGCAGGTACAGACTCGGCACGAGCACCGCGTCGTAGCGGTCGAGCCGCTCGTCAGGGCTACAGAAGTCGACCGTCACGCCGGCTTCGTAGAGTGGCCGGTAAACCCACAGCAGCTGCTCGACTACAGAGAGGTCGCCGGCCGGCTGGACGGGTGACTCGACCGCCCACCAGTTGGGCCAAGAGAGCAAGATGGCGACCTTGGCCTCGACCGGGGCGCTCATGAGGCCCTCGAGCCCCGCGAGCTCCTTTCCCAGCGCAGTTGCCTCGCTCCAGACCGGCGAGGCTGTGCCGGCGTGGGACACCATGGCGGAATGGAACATCTCCGCCCCTGATCGTGAAGCCCGCCATTGAAAGAACAGGACACCTGATGCGCCTCGGGCTATCGCTTGATAGCTCATGGCGCGCATGTGACCGGGACCCTTGGGCACGTTATGGGGCCGCCAGTTCACGCGTGTGGGGGCCTGCTCCATGACCATCCACGGGACCTGTTTGTTGAGCCCCCGCACAACGTCGTAGTCCATGGCGCTGCGCATCTGCCATTCCGGACTGGCCGGGTCTGTGTAATTGTCCGTGGAGACAACGTCCACGTGAGCCGCCCACCGGAAATAGTCGAGAGGCTTGTACAGGCCCATGAAGTTCGTCGTCAGAGGCAACTCCGGCCGAGCCGCCTTCAAAAAGGCCCGCTCTTCCAGAAACGCCTCCAGGAACGCGTCGCTGCAGAACCGTTTGTAGTCGAGCTCCAAAGCCGGATTGGCGACAGCAGCGGTCATACGCGGCGGCACGACTTGGTCGAGATCTGTGTAGGTCTGGCTCCAAAACCTTGTGCCCCAGGCCTCGTTGATCGCGTCCAGCGAACCGTAGCGCTGGACAAGCCATTGCCGGAAGGCCCGCGCATGATGATCGCAATAGCAATAAGGGACGTGGCACGCGTACTCGTTGTGAACATG
>JBKQMT010000166.1:0-13174 GCA_052146595.1 Acidimicrobiales bacterium | reverse complement strand
CCGGCGATCGCCGGCGCCATCGAGCCGGAGCGCCGTGCGGCCATGGTGCGGGCTGCCTACGCGTGGGTCGCCGGCGACACGAGAGACCTGCAGGTGGACCGAGTCGAGCGGTTCATCGAGGGGATCGTCATGGCCAACCTGTCGTGACACCGTCCGCGCGCGGGGCGCGCCGCGAGATCGCGATCGGCACCCTGTGGTCGGCCCTCACTTGGGTCGTCTCGATGCTGACAGGCCCGGTACTCGTGGTCGCCCTCGTGCGCCGCATGTCCCGCGGTCAGTTCGGGAGCCTGGCGACCGCCTCGTCCGCCGTCGGTCTCGCGACGGCGGTCGTCACGGTCGGCCTGCAGGCATCCCTGACCCGCTTCGGCGCCGTGGTCCGCGCAGAGAACGGGTGGGCGGGGCTGCAGCGGCTATGGGGCGACACGCGGCGCGTGATCGGGCTCGCGACCGCCGGCGCCCTTGTTGCCGGAGCGGTCTTGCTCGTATCGGCGTACGGGATCGCGAACCTGCACTCGAGCGAACTCGCGATGCTCGCATTCCTCCCGGCGTTGGTGGTGGCGCCGGCCGCGGCCGCCGCCGGGGGGTTCCTCCGTGGCGCCTTCCGGCCGCGCTGGGTCTCGTTGGCGGGGACCGTCGGACCGTTGGCGGCCGCGGCGGTGATCGTCCCCGAGGTGGTCCGTTCCCATCCCGCCGCGTGGGCGGTGGCCCTGGCGCGCAGCGGCGGGACGGTCCTCGGCGCCGCGATCCTGCTGTGGGGCGTGGCGCACTGGCGCTCGGTGGACAGGCCGGAGCGCGCCGCCACTGCAGGTGTGGTCGACGGCACGCCGGCCGCTGGCGCCGCGGGAGTGGTCGTAACCCGAGGCGCCGTCGTCCGCTTCGGGTTGGCGATGCAGGTGTCCGTGCTGTTCGCGACCGCGGTCAGCGAGCTGAGCGTCGTCGTACTCGGCGCCTCGAGGGGCGTCCACGCTCCCGCCATCTTCGCGCCAACCGCCGGGATCGCGGCGACAGTGCTCGCCGTGCCGGGCCTGATCGGGGGCTTCCTCCTACCGGGCGTCGCGCCAGCCGCCGCCCGCGGCGAGCACCGAGAGGTCGCGCGGCTATTCCATTGGGCCTCTCGCTGGGAGATGGCGATCGCCACTCCGGCCATCGCCGTGATGGTCGTTTGCCCCGCCGACGTGCTCCGTGTCCTGTTCGGGAGCGGGCTCGTCGGCGGTTCCGACGCCCTGCGCATCCTCGGCGTCGGGTGCGCCGTGCAGTTCGCGTTCGGCTACAACGGGCTCACGTTCAGCGCTCTTGCCCCGCCGGCGCTGATCACGAAGGTCCAGGTCGCCAATGTCGCCGTCGCTGGGCTGTGCGCCGCCGTCCTCATCCCCATCCTGGGTATCACGGGCGCGGCCATCGCCCCCACTGCAGCGCTGCTCTTCGCGAACGTAGTCACGAGCACGATCCTCGACGTCAAATACCACGTCCCGCCAGCCGACGCCGCGATGCTTGCCACCGTTCTCGTGTTCGCCGCCGCCTGCCCTGGCATCTGGGAGGCGTCGACGCACGTCGCACCCGGGCTCGTGCGGTGTGTGTTCGTCGCCGTGGCTGCTGGGCTCGCGAGCGTCGTAGCTGCCTTCGTCAGCGGCGGCCGAACCGAGCGCGAGAGGATCCTCGGCCTGCTGTCCGAGCGCCGCCGACGTCGTTCCGACGGAAACTCGACCCATCGTGAGGCGTCCGGTTCGCACGCGATTGGCTGAGTTCCTGTTGCCCGGCCTACGCGAGTGGCTGAGCTCCCGGAGTCGAGCAAGGTGCGACATCCGTGCTGTTATCTTGTAGCGCGTGAATGGAGCCAGCGACTTCCATCGAGCACTCGCCAAAGAGCTTCTCAGCGAGCCGTACGTTGGCAAATACAATGAACTGAGATTCGGACCCGCGCCCGATGTAAAGGACGGCTTCCCGGGCAGGCTGATTGTCTCAAAGCGTAAGGTGAAGGCGCAGGCTCGCCAGCGACTCGGCAGGTCGCTCGGACGACACGTCCGCAACCGCTATCTTCCGGTCGCTGCACGAGCTGTCGGTAGTCACGCCCGGAGTGGCTCGATCCTACGCTTGGCAGAGACCTTCCGGAACATAGACGAGCATGAGCAGGCATGGAACCTGTTTGCCGACGAACAATCACGAGATGTATATGTTCGGCTCCTGGCTCTCCGAGTGTTCGGCACGCGGCATGTCCGCCTCCCGCTCGACGATGAGAGGTACTGGCAGGAACATGCGATCGCGTCCGCGTGTGAGCCCGTAGGTGATGCGATTCCAGGTGCTCTCGGGTTTCGTCTCGCCCTCTTCGACCTCAGCCCCTTCGGGTATGAACTGACCGTTCGATGCCGCGCCGCGAGCATCCTCGCTCATTGCCTTCAACGACAATACGAACTGATTCGTCCCGAAGGCACGGTGACGATCGAGCCAGGAGACATCGTCGTCGACGGCGGCGCTGCCTGGGGAGAGACCGCCCTGATGTTCAGTACACAGGCCGGCCCGACCGGTCGAGTGATAGCTGTGGAGTGCGTGCCCGACGTCCTGGAAGTCTTCAATGAGAACATGGCGCTCAACCCGTCGATCTCGGGTGGAGGGCGGGTCGAACTGGTGACGCAAGCGCTGTGGAACGTGTCTGATGAGACGGTGGTCTTCGAGGACAACGGTCCTGGTAGCAAAGTTGTCGGACTGTCGGAGACCGCCAGTGCCGCAACGGCGCGAACGACAGTTTCAATTGACGACTTGGTCCGACGACTAGGACTGCCGAGAGTCGATTTCATCAAGATGGACATCGAGGGATCGGAACTCGCGGCGCTTGAAGGAGCAAGGGACACGTTGAAGCACTTTCGGCCCAAGCTTGCGCTCTCGGCATATCACAAGCCCGAAGATCTTCATGTGCTGCCGCAGTATCTATCTGATTTAGGAGTGGGTTACAGCCTGTTCCTCGACCACTTTTCCAATCACTTCGAGGAGACTGTGCTCTTCGCGGTCGCGCCCTGACGCTCAGGATCCCGATCTCGCTCGTTCGAGGACGAGGTCGAATCGGTAATGGGAATTGAAGAAGCCGGCGGGCATCATGGTCACCCGCGACGACCAACCGGCGGCTGCCGCCATCTCGTGGAGCTGGGAGGCGGAGCGCCAGATGCCGATCTGCGACGCGGGGTCGTCGAGATCGGCCGCGTAGTCGACACCTTCGGGGAAGAACGCGGACGCGCGATCACGATCGGGAAGGTTGCCGAGGAATACCCGCGAGACGTTGACGAAGCGGCGCCCGAGACCGGTGACGACCGCCTGCGCGTCCTCCGCGGTGAAGAAGGAGAAGCTCCCGTAGCAGAGCGCCTTCGTGAACTGCTCCGGCTCGGGCTCGGACTCGACGTAGTGCGCGGCGTCGTCCAGCACGAAGCGCGAGACGTCGCGATCCTCGAAGTTGGCACGCGCGACCTCGATCAGGTACTCCGAGTTGTCGACGCCGACGAGCGATCGGCAGTGGGCGTAGAGCCGCGACGAGAGCGCTCCGTTCCCGCACGCCAGGTCGAGCACGACGTCCTCCGGGTGCAGGTCGAGCCCGCTCCGGATCGCGTCGACCATCACGTTCACTTCCTCCTCGGTGATTCTTCGGCCGTAGATCGTCCGCCGCACCTGTCCCCAGAAGTCGTCCGGAGCAAGCGTCTTCGGGTACTCCTTGTAGTCCGATTTGGGGAACTGGATCGCCGGGCGCTCGCGACCGCCATGAGCGGAGGTCGTCATCACGGCGACCCGGCCGGCGTGATCGAAGCCCGCGTGAGCATCTCCGCGACGGTGTCGGGAGCGTTCCACATCAGGACGTCGAGGATCGACAGGCTCGGGACGAACTCGAAGCCGTCGGTCCCATACGTGACCTGCGGCATCTGCAGGAACTCGAGCGCGATGCCAGCGGCCGCGAACTCCTCGGGGCGGAACAGCGCCTTCCCGCCGACTGGGTTGAGGTACCTGGCGGCCCCGAGGTGTCTCGCGATGAGGAGCGCCCACCCGCCGGCGTGCGTGACCGATGACCAGTCGAGGTCGATCTCCGACGCGACGAGCGTCGGCCGGTCGATGCCGAGGCGTGCGCAGACAGCGCGCATCGCGCGCATGTTGAGCTCGACGATCGAGTCGTTGCGCGGCGCGTCGAACACCTCGTCGATCAGATCGACCACATCGTTGAAGAACGGCGCGGCGCGCCGGTAGTGCGCGATCTTGCCCAGCAGGCTGGCGCGAGTCGCCGCTACGTCGAGGACCCGCACGTCCCGCGTGAGCGCGTCCCGAGGAGCGTGGGCGACCGCCGCGGTGATGTAGCTCCACCCGTTGACAGGGTGGAGCACACGGTTCCGGTTCATCCACGACTTGCGCGTGTACTGCGTGACGTCGAAGACGACCCATTCGTCTGCGGCAGCCGTCAACGCGAAGTACCCGATATACGGGAAGAAGTACGGCTGCATGATAGCGAGCCTCAACGCCCTACCCGCCAGCGGTCTCTCGGAGCCGTTCCGAATCCGCGTGGAAATCTGACACGAGGTCGGCGATCACCCGCGTGTCCTCGTAGTCGACGAGCGCGCCGACGGGTAGCTGGAGCACCGTGCGGCAAATGTGTTCGACGTTCGGCAGCTCGCCGGGGGGCGGCGCGCTCTCGTCGTAGGGGGGGGTCCGGTGCGCGCCGGGGAAGAAGTACCTGCGGGCATTGACGCCTTCGGCTTTCAGCGCCTTCACGAGCGTATCGCGGTTCAGCCCGAACGACTCCTCGTCGACCTGCAAGACGGCGTACTGCTCGTTCGACGGGTCGGCGTCAGGCGGGTCGACGACACGGATCCCCGGTATCCCCGCCATGCCGGAGACGTACGACGACCGGATGGCCCGGTTGTGCGCCGTCCGTTCCTCGAGGTCGTCGAGCGCGAGCAGGCAAAGTGCCGCCTGTGCCTCGGAGAACCGCCCGTTCGACGTGACGGGCACGGCGACCTTCGCCCGCGTGCCGTAACTGCTGCGGATGTTGCGGAGCCGTTCGGCAAGGTCGTCGTCGTTCGTCGTGACGCAGCCGCCCTCGGCAGTGCCGAGGATCTTCGTGGCGTGGAACGAGAACACCTCGAGCGCCCCGAACGACCCGACCGCACGACCGCCGACGCGACAGCCGAACGCCTGCGCGGAGTCGAAGTACACGGCGAGCCCGTTCTCGGCCGCGAAGGCCTCCAACTCCGCCGGTCGACAGGTGCCGCCCCAGATGTTGGTCGGGTGGACCGCGCAGACCGACTCGTCGAGGACGGCGGCGGCGGTCTCCACCGTCATGTGATGGGTGACCGGGCTGACGTCGCAGAAGACCGGCGTCAGTCCTGCCCAGGTGAGCGCCTGCGCCGTTGCGACGAACGTGAACGCTGACGTGATCACGCGGCCGCGGAGCTCCAGCGCCTTGGCGGCCATCATCAACCCGATCGTGCCGTTGGTGACGCACAAGGCGTGCCGCACCCCGAGCACGTCCGCCACGCGCTCCTCGGCGGCCCGGGCGAGCGGACCTTGGTTCGTGTACCACTCCCGCTCGAAGATCCCGCGCATCGCCGCCTCGTAGCGCTCCCACGTCGGGAAGTACATCTGCCCGACAGGGATGTCCTTCACGAAGGCTCTCGCCCCGCCTAGGAGCGCTGGCAACCGCCGGCCGACGGCGCTCACGTTCGGGCCCCGAGCAGTTCGGTGATCGCGTCGCCGTGCTGCTCGACAAACGCGAGCAGGTCGACGATCGAGCCGACGTCCTCGAGGGAGACATGGTGTCCGCACGGCAGGTTCATGAAGCGCTCCGCGAGTGCCTCGGTCAGGGACAGGTCGCCGTGGCGGGTCTCGTAGGACGCGTGCATCGCGTGCAGCGGCGGCGAGTAGTAGGCCCTCGCGAGCGCGTTCTCCGCGTTGAGGACGGCCACGGTCTCGTCCCTCGAGAGCGGCCACGCCGGTAAGACCTCGACCACGATGTTCTTGAAGGACGTCTTCTCCGTCTCGTCGAACTCGAGCAGGCGGAGCCCGCTCACCTTCCGCATAGCGCTCTGGTAGGCGTAGTAGCGGCGACGGTTCCGCTCGACCTGGTCGTCGAGGTCGTCCAGCGATGCAAGGGCCATGGCCGCATGGACCTCGTTCAGCTTGGCGTTGGTCCCGAAGACGGCGACGTTGTCCTGCCCGCTGAAGCCGAACCCACGCTCGAGCGCCAGCCGGTCGGCGAGCTCAGCGTCGTCCGTCGTCACGTACCCGCCCTCGAAACCGTTTACGAGCTTGCTCGCATGGAGGGAGTAGACCTCGGCGTTGCCGAACGACCCGGTTCGCCGGCCTGCGACGGTCTCGTACACCGACTCCACCGAGTCGAACAGGACAGGGACGCCAATCTCGCGCGCGAACACGGTCAGGCCCACGGCGTCACAGCAGTTCACGATGGGGTGGGTAATGACGAGCAACGCCGTGTCCGCGCCGACGCAAGCTCCAACTGTCGCCGGTGTCGCAGCGAGCGACTGCGCGTCGACTTCGCAGAAATGGGGTACCAGCCCAGCCCAATACGTAGCGTCAGCGAGCCGCCGATAGGTGAACGAGGGCATCACCACTTCGCGCTTGTCCGCAAGAGCGAGCGTCCGCATGGCGAGGACGAGCCCCCAGAAGCCGCTCGCGAACGACACGCAGTGGTCGACTCCGTGGAACTCGGCGAACTTCTCCTCCATCAGGACGCTGACCGGGCCGGTATTGGTGTACCGCCGCGCGTCGAAGAAGACCCGGGAATATTTGAGGAAGTGCTCGAAATCGGGCCGCACGAGGTTGGACGTCGGTCGCGGCCGGTCAAAGAGCGGGGTTCCCCCAAACGCCGCAAGGTCCTGGGGACCCGACTTCTCCATGTCCGAAATCTATCGCGCCGGGCATTCGGATCCGGGCCCTTTCACGGGCTGTCGACGTAGGCGTCTGTCCGAGCGCGGCCGACAGCGTCGAGCTCCTTGCACGCAGCGCGCGCGTCGCTCACCATCGCCCGTGCGAAGCGCATCGCGCCGCGGCGCGCGTCGCGCTTCGCGAGCGTCAAGCACATGAGGATCAGGTAGGAGGCCCACGCCTCCTGGGCGGCAGCGGGATCTGCGAGGAAGCCGAGGGCCTGAGCGTGGTGAAGGATGCCGCACCAGGAGTCGAGCAGCTTGACGAGGGCGCCGACGGACTGGGTCGTTGAGCTCGGATGCTCACGCCGGTGGCTCAACGTCTCCCGGGCGTAGACCGCGCGACCCTCGCTCAGTATGCGCATCCACCAGAGCACGTCGAAGTTCGGCTGGCGCCCGGGCTCCGAGCCGGGTAACTGTCTCGGGTCCTTGAGCGCCGAGGCCCGGAAAGCCACCGCGGTCGGTGAGCCGATCCAGTTGCGGCACCGGCGGAGCATCCCGTCGCCGAGCTCGATCCCCGGAATAGGCGTCAACGATGGCCACCGATCCAGTGCTGCCGCCCTGTCGTCGATCACCTGACCCTCCTCCCCGATCAGGTCGAAGTGCCCGAATGAGAGGACGACGTCCGGAGCCTGCTCCAGACCCTCGACCAGTCTTGCGACCGCGTCTCGGTGCAGCACGTCGTCTGCGCCGACGAACATCACGATCGGCCCGGAGGCGAGCTCGAGCAATCGGAGCGAGTTCTCGAACGCACCGACATTTTGGTCATTGCGGTGCAGGACGATGCGGTCGTCACGCGCCGAGAACTCCTTCGCGACCCCGTACGAACCGTCACTCGTCGCGTCGTCGACGATCACGATCTCGAGCGGTCGATACGACTGGGAGACGATCGACTCGAGGCAATCGCCGATGAAGTTGAAAAAGTTCCAAGAGGGCACCAGCACACTGACGAGCGGGCCGTCTTCACGTGCTGTAGACGACGAGGTCCCTCCGTCGTGCGTGTTCGCCGGATGCTGGGTGCCCTCGCCGTGCGGCACGATCTGGGTGTGAAGCGCGTCCGGTTGATGGTCGTCGGCTTGCCGGCGGCGCGCCCGTCGGTGGCTGATGCCGATGGTGATCACGGGACGGACGACCGATCGGAACAAGCGCATGATCAGGGAATCCTAACGTGCCCTGCGCGTTTTCCTGAGGCCGAGGCGGAGATCTCCGGTCACCCTCGCCCTGTCACTCGCAGGGAGACTGCAGAACTAACGGCGTCCGCTACCCGCCCTACTCCGAGCGCCGGCTAGACGACGTCGTGCGCTCGAGCGACTAGGTCGCTGCCCGGCCGCACAGACGATCTCTTCGATGAAGTTCGCCACGCGAGCGACCTGGGCGTCCCGCGTTTCGCTGGCCGACCACTCCCAGGCTTCTTCGACAATCATCGCCCGCAGTGCCGGGTCGGCACCTAGCCTCGAGACCGCTTGGGCGATCGCGTCGGCATCGTTTGGTGGCACCAGGAGGCCGCGCTTGCCATATGCCAACGCCGCTGGGACACCTCCGACTTGTGTGGCGACGATGGGCAGGCCCGCGGCGGCAGCTTCGTAGAACACCTGAGGCTGCCCTTCCGTGAGGGAGACATGGATCAGTACGGTCGACTCCCGGTAGAGCTCGAAGAGGTGTTGATGATCCAATCGGCCCGCGAGGAGGACTACGTCTTGCAGCGACTGGGCTCTGACCTGCCCCGCGAGTTCGTCGGCCAGCGATCCTGTTCCTGCGACTACCAGTCGCCACGGCCCGGTTCGCTTCAGTGCCTTCGCTACTTCGATCAGAAGCATGGGGTTCTTCTCTGGGTCGAGTCTGCCCGCGACCAGTGCCTGGTGACGGCCGGGCCAAGGCCGCGAGAGTGCGTCCTGGAGCGGTACGAGATCGGCGGGTCGCACCAATGACACTCCGGTAGTCAGCACACGGGTGTGGTCGCCTGCATAACGCCTGGCCATCTCCTGTCCGATCGCGACAACTCCACCGCCTCGGGCTAGCCGTCTGTGAACGAACTCGAGGCCGTGACCGGTCGGGAGGGCAGCTAGCCGTCGCCAACCTTTAGCTCGCTGAGTTAGGTACTGAGGGAAATCCTGGCGCACCCCGACAACCACGGGCGTGTGGGTGAACCGCGCCTGTAGCCCGAAGAGAGCGGCGTAGGGATGAGGACCGAAGAGAAGCACCGCGTCGCACCGATCGAGTTCCTCGCCCCAGCGCGCCGCTGAACGTACCGTCGCTGCCGCCACGCTGGCGACGCGGTGAAGGCTCTCGTAGTAGGGCAGCGGCACGAAACGGACACCCGTTCCGACAAGTCCATGATCCGCCCGACCGGGCTCCGGGTGCGTTCGCCCGAACACGACGAGCTCGTCGACATGAGCGCTGAGCCCGCTCAGCCAAGAGACGAAGGCGGTAGACGTCGAGATCCCATTGTCGTCTTGCCAGTAGACGAGGTCCGCGTACACGGCAAGGCGCACTGATGCAGTGTATGAGACGAGAACGTGGGTGAGAGTGCCACTCGTCGATGTCTCGCTTGCAGGGATGTGTCACCGCTCCCGAGGTAACCATGACCTGCAGGCCGGTACTATGCGGCCCATGTGTCGGGCAGTCCGTGTTTGTGTGACCCAGCGAAGGTTCGTCCCGGGAACCCCCGCGGCCGGTCCCCGGACTTGATGATTCCCGCAAGTCAAGGGCGAGGCACCTCGCTCTCCGACGAGCTGGTCATCTGTACTCTCAATCGGCCTCGGGAGGTGGCGCAATGCCTTGACTCGGTGACCCAGCAGAGCCGACTCCCGGATGTCGTTCGGGTCGTCGACTCGAGCGCCGGTGCAGACACCCGGTTGGTGGTCGACCGCTACGCGGCAGGCGTTCTCTCCGGGCGCTTGTTCTACCAGGCTGCTGCGCCGGGACTGACGGGTCAACGCAACGCAGGGATCAGAGCAGGCCGGTCGGAGGTCGTGCACTTCGTCGACGACGACACCGTCTTGGATGCGCGCTACATCGAGTCCATCCTCCACGAATTCGAGATGGATCCCGAGGGCACAGTCCTTGGGGTGGGTGGCTCGATCACCAACCTCCGTCGCCATCGTGTCCCGATCCTCAAGCGGGCGTTCATGTTGGACAGTCCGAGTCCCGGATGCGTGCTGCCCTCAGGACGCAACCCACTGGCAGTTGACGTGCAGTCGGTGACTGAGGTCGACTGGCTAAGCGGCTGCGCCATGTCCTTCCGCCGTGTCGTGTTTACCACGTTCGCGTTCAACGAAGACCTAGAGGGTTACGGCCTCGGCGAGGATGTCGAGTTCAGCTACCGGGTTCGCCAACAAGGTCGGCTTCTTGTCACGCCCGACGCAAGAATCGAGCATCTGCAGTCACCCACGAACCGAATGGCAATGCCGCAGTACACCTACGACGAGATAGTGAACCGGGCCCGGCGGGTGAGAAGCCGAATCGGTTGTCTTCGTATGCGTTGGTTCTGGTGGTCGGTCGTAGGTCAGTTGCTGGCCCTTGCTGGTGCTTCGGTGTTCGACCGATCCGCCGTGCAGCGCGCGCGGCTCCGAAAGGGGCTCGCTGCGGCCCGGGCCGTGTTACGCGAGCCAACTGCAAGTACCGACGACGGTCGTACTCAAGCCGCGCCCTAGCGCGCCTTGTCCTCGAAGATCGTTCGCAAGGTCCGGCCGATGATCTGCAGGTCCAGGCTCATGCTTTGGTGGCGGAGGTAGTAAAACTCGTACTGCAGCTTCTCGAGGGCGTCGATATCGCTCGCGCCGTAGTCGTAGTTGATCTGTGCCCAGCCCGTGATGCCCGGCCGGACGAGATGGCGCAGGTCATAAAAGGGGATGGTCTTGGCGAGTAGCTCGACGTAGTGGGGTTGCTCCGGCCGTGGCCCCACGATCGAGAGATCATGGCGAAGAACGTTCCACATCTGCGGGAGCTCGTCGAGGTGGAGACGGCGAAGCATCCGACCGACTTTGCCAAGCCGCGGGTCGTCCTCTTCGGTCCAGTTCGAGGACCCGCCCCCGGGGCGCATCGTCCGGAACTTGTGGATCGTGAACACCTCACCATCCTTCCCCACCCGGGACTGGCTGTAGAACAGGGGCCCGCGATTGCCGAACTGGTCGACGAGTGCCACAACGGGGACGGCAACAGCAAGGACCAACATCCCGACCGATGAGATCACGAGGTCCAAAGCCCGCTTGCTCCGCGCGTAAGCCGGTCTGTGGATTTCGTTGATGTCGAACAAGAGAGAGATGCGCTCGAGCTCAGAGATCGGCAGCTTGCCCAGCCAGACGTCATAGAAGAGCGAGAGCGTCCGGATCCTCACCCCCTTCGAATGGAGCTCTGCAGCTTGGGTGACTATCTCCTCGCGTCGTTGCGCTTCCCGGTCGAGCACCAGGAGGTTGGCCTTGTTGGCGTTCACGAGCTCTGCCAAGGGCCGCGGCTTGTCGGGCGTCGGCATCACGTCGTCAGGTTGCACCGCCGCGATCAGCTTGGCCGGTCGCTCTGTGTGCGCTTGTGTGTCGCTGGCCAGGCGTTCGGCCTCCTCACCAGCGACGACCGCCACCACTCGATCCAGGTACGCCCGCGCCCGCTCGGTCGCAGTGGACAACCCGGAGACGAGCACGAACACAGGGACCAAGATCGCGGAGCTGACGAAGACGACGAAGCGTGGCAGGAGCTGGGCGCCTGTGAAGAGCTGGAGCACCGAGATGATGACATCGGCAGCTCCGAGAGCGGCAAACGCCCTGGCGAAGCGGCGCGAAAGGCTGCCACCTGTCCCCGGTAGCCCGGCCGCGTAGCTGGTCGCCCAGATCAGGGCGATGAAGATGAGGATCCACCGGACACGTGGTTCTTCAGTCAGCGGGTAAACGTGCCGAGCTACATAGTGTGAATGAATCGTTTCGGTGGCGATGACGATGGCTAGCGTCACAACGGGAAGGAGCCACTTGACCGGACGACTCATCACCGACCATTCAAGCTCACAAGTCGCCCTCGGCGGTGCCAACGACGCACTGGCGACGCAAGAGCCAGAATTGTCGGAGGCGAGCGAGTCGTCACCGCAGGACCGTTTCGGCGGTGTGAGCTGTCTCGGAGTGTTCGCTGCCATTGGCGCGGCCGCCCTGTGCCTTGCGTTCTCTCCCAAGGTGAACTCGGTGACCTTCACGCCGAAATTCGCTGTGCTCCTTCTCTTCGCCGCGGTGGGCATCGTGCCTTTGGCGCGTCTTGTCGTGTCTGACTCACCGCTGCGTTGGCCGGCAAGAGCCGCGGTCGCGTTCCTCGCCGTGGCGCTTGTGTCGGCCCTTGTCTCCCCGTCGCCGAATATAGGGTTCTTCGGCCTCTACCTCTGGGGCACGGGCTGGCTGTTCTGGCTCGGTGCAGCCGGTGCCTTCGCGATCGGGGCCTCACTTGGCCCTAAGGATCGACGGTGGCTTTTCGCGGGGTTGCTGGTCGGCGCACTCGGCAACGCGCTCATGGCCGTTTTCCAGATCGTCAAGAACCTCCCGACTCCGGGGCTGTCACTGTTCAACGGCAACCAGGCGGACGGACTGTTGGGGAACCCGATCCACTTGGAGGCCCTCCTGCTTGGCGCCCTGGCGCTCGTGACGGAAAAGGTGTGCCGGGCGCCACTGCGCTGGAGCCCTGTCGTTCTGCTGCTGGCGGTTGGCCTCGAGTTCAGCTTCGAGCGATTCGCCATACTCATACTCGCCCTGCTCGTGTTGTACGCGCTCTACGCCTACGGTTTACGTCGAGGCGGGACCTATGCATTGCTCATCGCAGCCGGGTACGCCATCGCCTACCTGGGCGGCGGCTCCGGTTTCAGTTCCCGCGTGTCCTCGGGAACCAGCGAGACCACCTTTGGGGTCCGTCTCCGGGTGTGGTCACAAGGTGCCCGTTACGTAGTGCACCACCCTTTGCTGGGTGCCGGTCCCGGTCAGCTCCGAACGGCGATGGACTCGACCGCGACGCTTTCCTTCTATCAACACGTGCTGGCCGGCAGGATCTTGACCGACGGTCACGACATCTTCGTCGAGGTTGCCGTGACGACCGGGCTCCTCGGCCTGGGCTGTTTCTTGATCTGGTTGTTCGGAGCAGCCCGAGCGGCAGGTCGCTGCGCCTTTCTCGGGTTCGGCGTAGCGATGATCGCCGTCGAGCTCGTGGAGCCGATAAACGTGGCCATCCTTCCCCTCGCGTTCCTGGCGATCGGCGCCGCGACGGCGGTGCGCTCGAGGCCAGAAGGCGTACCAGGCGATGCT
>JBKQMT010000165.1:0-2587 GCA_052146595.1 Acidimicrobiales bacterium | reverse complement strand
GCGATGTTCTCGGCCACAGACAGCGTCGGGACGAGATTGAACGCCTGGAAGACGAATCCCACGTGCTCGCGTCGCAGCACCGAGAGCTTCTTGCGCCTCAAGGCAGTGACGTCGATCCCGCCGATGTGGATCTTGCCGGCGCTTGGCCGGTCGAGCCCGGCCGCACCCTGGAGCAGGGTCGACTTGCCCGACCCGGACAACCCCATGACAGCGGTGAGCGTGCCCCGGGGAAAGCTGGCAGTAATGCCTTGCAACACGTCCCTTCGGTGCCGTCGACGGCCGTAAGACTTACTGACAGAGTCGAGCTGGACTGCGTCACTGAATGAACTCGGATGGTCACTCGGGGGCGCCGATGCCCTCACTATCGTCTGGAACTTCTCTCCGATATCGTTTGCGTTGCGGTTCTTGAGCAGCTTGCGCATCAGGACTCCCTCGGTGATGTCTTGGTCGCGGCCGGCGAAACGGGAAATCCAATGCTCAGCCACTTCGCTTGTTGTCCCTGCAGTTTGCCCGGTCGGCGTAGGCCCAATTGCCGAATGAGCTGTCCGACGATTTGGGACTCGGGGCGCCTTATCGCGGTGACCGGGGTCGGCGCCACCTTGGCCCGCGCCATGATCTGCGCGAACGCGGACCCCTCGGGAAGCATGGTTACGGTCAGCCGTCCCCAGACGCCCGGCCTCTGCCGGTACCGTGCCTGAACCTGGACAGGGTCGTCGGAGACCTTCACGTCGGAAAAGTGCGGCGCTCCTTCCAAGGCGTCGTGGCACTTTTGCAGCCACTCGTTCAGACCGCCGGGGACCGTGAACGTCTCCTCGTAGGGCCGGGACCCTCGGACGAGCGCGACGACGATAAGCGCCGCCCCGATGAGGATTCCTGTCAATGTGCTAGTCACGACTACTCCCAGCGGAAGAGTCTGACGGCGGCCGCCGAGAAGACCAACGCCCAAACGGCCATGACCACCAGCGCGTGCGTGGGGGGAAAGGTGCCTTGGAGTGCGTTGAGCAGTGATTGCACGCCGGAGCCGAGGGGGGTGAAGTCGCCGATGTGGCGGATCGCCGGAGCCATGTTCTGCCGCGGGACCCACAGCCCGGCGAAGTACAGCAGCGGGTACAGCACCACCGTGCCGAAGACACCTGCGACCGGGGGGCTGGGCGACACCGCCGCGATGAATAGACCCAGAGCGAACAGGGATGCGGTTGCGAGGGCGGCGGCCAGTATGAACCCACCGAGGTCACCAGGCGCCTTGATGTTGAAGAACAGCACCCCTCCGCCGACGATCAATCCCATGGCCACGACGGCCAGCACCAAGTTGACGGCGACTTGCGCGGCGAGCAGCCATACCGGTGCCACCGGCGTGGCGGATAGCCGCCGCAGGTACTTGCGCTCGCGGTTCATCACCATCGGGATGGGCAGGCTGACGAGGCCGATCAGGGCCAGGGTGAGAGCCATCAGGACCGGGACATAGTCGTCCATGAACGTGATGGTGGTGTGCGGGTTCACGGGCTTTTTGAACCCGGGACTTACCCCGAAGATCACCAGTAGCAGGACGGGTACAACAACGCCCAAGACGAGCCCGACCGGCACTCGGTAGGCCAGTTTGGTCTCTGTCGCGATCAGGCGGCGCAATGAGCGCCCGGTCGGTCGCGGCACCGTGATTGTGTCAATCGAGGTCATGGTGACACCTCCTGTTGAGAGCTTGTATTTGGTCGCGCGGTGAGCCGCAGGAAGGCGTCCTCGAGGCTGGCGGTGGTGAGGTCGGCATTACGCGGTTCGACCCCCACTCCGTCCAAGGCGTGCACGACGGCGCCGAGAACGTCTCCGGTCCCGGTGACCACCACCCGACCGTCTTTGTGCTGGAGCCCGCTCACCTCCGGCAGCCTGGTCAACAGCGAATCGTCGAACGGCTGGGAGGGCTGGAAGCTCAAACGGCTCCCGCCTCCGTGGCGTTCGGCCAGCATCGCGGGTGTGTCCAGGGCTACGACCTGACCGTGGTCGACGAGCATTACCCTGTCGCAGAGCCGTTCAGCCTCGTCCATGAAGTGTGTGACCAACACGACGGTCACGCCACGATCTCGGACACTTGCGACGAGCTCCCAGGTGTCCCGGCGAGCCTGCGGGTCCAGGCCGGTCGTCAGCTCGTCGAGGATCGCGACCTTCGGGTTGCCTACCAGTGCGAGCGCGATTGCCACCCGCTGTTTCTGGCCTCCGGAGAGCCGCCCGTAGTAGGCGTGGCGCTTCGGGGCGAGGTCAAGTAAGTCCAACAGTTGGCCCGTGTCGGCCGGGTGCGGGTAGAAGGAGGCGAACAGCTCCACCAGCTCGTCAACCTTGAGTCGAACTGGCATCGAACCTTCCTGCAACTGGACGCCCACCACCTGCCGCAGTGCGCCCCGGTGTCGGCAGGGGTCGAGTCCGAGCACGCTGATGCTGCCTGTGTCGAAGCTCCGCAGACCACCCACGCACTCGACCGCGGTGGTCTTGCCCGCTCCGTTGGGGCCGATCACCCCGAAGATCTCTCCCCTTCTAACGGAGAAGGACAAGTCGTCGACGGCGACCGTGGGCCCGTAGGCTTTGCGGAGATGCGACACGT
>JBKQMT010000164.1:0-2858 GCA_052146595.1 Acidimicrobiales bacterium | reverse complement strand
ATCGACTTTGCTCCGCCGTCGTCTGGCGGCCGCGTGTTGTCGACCATGAGCGCCTGGCTCCACGTGAAACATGGCACGTTGGAACTCAACGACGCTCAGTTTGGTTAGTCGTCCGAGCAGTTGTCGCCGGTGCCGTCGTGCGCGGCACAGTCATGGTCGGTGACATCCCCAAGACACCATTGTCGTGCAGTCACGCGTTGGCTAAAGCCACCAACCGCTCGCTCGCCAACGACACAGCCGCCTTGTCCTTGTCTACTCCGAGGAACTGTCGCCCAAGCCGAACCGCTGCCACGCCCGTCGTGCCGGTTCCACAGAGCAGGTCAAGCACCAGTTCGCCGGGTTTGGAGAAGGCTTCAACGAGTTTGAGAAACGGCCCGACCGGTTGTTCCCACGGGTGCTCGGCTTTCAGCCCTTTCCTCGTCTCGTCCGACTTGACGACGTCCAGAAAGTAGCCCCGTGGTTCGTAACGGCCCGCCGACAAGACGACGACCGGGGTGAATCGGCTGTCAATACGTAGGCCCCTTGCGGTAACCGGAGAGGCGGCACCGCTGCGTGGGATGACGCCCAGCCACACCCATGTCAGGTGCTCGGTCAGCGCCCCGATCACTTCCGCAAGGCTCCGTTGTCCCGTCAGTGCCACCAGCGCTCGTCCCGGTTTCAAGACGCGGGCGGCGAGCGCACCGAGGTCGGACCACAGGGGCAAAGCGTCATCTCCATAGGGTGGATCGGTCAGGATCAGGTCAACGGACCCGTTCGCGACATCGTCGAGCACAAGGCGGAAGTCGCCGTGGCGTATTTCCCAATCCCGGCCTCGGACCACCTTCCTGCCCCGACCGTGTCGACGACGCTCAAGCTGCACTTCACGGGCCAGACTCTCCGCCCGTCGAACCGTTAGCAGGCGTCCAGGGGCATCGTTGCCAAGGGTGGCGAGGGCTGCGAGCGCCCGGCGCTCGTCCCGCGACGAAGTGACGGTGACCGATGGCCTACGAGCTGGGTACGTGCCTCCGGTTCGTCTCTCAATCCTGTCCGGGATTGCGTAATCCGACGCAATCGCGCCAAGGTCCCGCCGGACGGTTCCTTCCGATACCCCCGCTAGCTCGGCAATGCGCCGCAGGCTCCAACCCTTCACCCGCAGCATCCCGACCACTTCGGCCCTTTGTTTCGCCGTCAGATGCCGACGGGCGAGGTTCAGGGCGAGGATGTGGGCCACCTTGTCGTCGTCGGAGAGACCCGCCCGCACGATCCTCGGGTAGTCCGGGAGCCTTACGCCCTCGGCCTTCAGTTCGGTCCAGGCCCGGATGCGATGGTGTCCGTCGAGGGTCACACCGTCGGTATCAAGCTCAATGGGCACCAGCACGCCATGGGCACGGATGTCTGCCTTCAGCGATGCGAACTCGTCGTCGGACAAGGGTGGTAACAACTGGTACGGCTGGTTAACAGAGCCATGAGCGGTGTGCTGCACCTTCGACATGACCATGGCACCCTGATTAGCACGCGGGAGTGAGGTTCCTGGGTGATGGAGCCGCGAACTGCGTCGTCTGCGATGTCAACTGATCAGTCCGGCCAACGCATAGGTCGGGTGCCGATCGAGGTTGTAGCGCGCCCGGTCGTATCGCCTCGTCGTCCTCGGGTCCGCGTGCCCAGCCGCGTCTTGGACGTCCCGCAAGCTCGCGCCAGCATCCAAACTGAGTGTCACGAACGCGTGCCGCAGGTCGTGCGGATGCAAGCTTGCTGCCTTTGCTGGCACTGCCACGGCTGCGAGGCGACGGAGGGTGCGCCACACGGCTGGCTGGTCGAGGCGTGCACCGGTCGATGTAGCGAACAGCGGACCGCTGGTCCGGCCGTCCAGGTAGGTGTCGATCGCCTCCGAAGTCCTGGGAGCGAGCGGCACTGTGGCGCGCCTTCCACCCTTCCTGGTGATCCTCAGCACGCGGTGACCGCGCTCGGTGTCAAGATCCGACGCATCCGCCCCAAGTGCCTCGGCGATGCGAAGACCGTTCATGGCGAGCAGGAGAACGAGAGCGTTGCTTCGCGGCCCGTCATTGCGCGCCGCTGCGATGAGAGCGGCCAGCTCGTCGCGATCAAGCCCGGTTGACTGGGTATCCGTCCCTACCTTGGGCCGCCTCACTGCCGCGACAGGATTGCGGCCGATCAGATCCTCGTTAACGGCGTACCGGTAGAACCCGGAGAGGGTGGACAGCTTGCGAGCGACCGTAGCTGGCGTCCTGCCGTCCAACTCGGCAAGCTTCCGCGCCCACGCGTCGACATGAGCACGTCTCGCCTCCAGCGAATCAAGGCTCATGGCGTTGCAGAAGGAAAACCACTCTCCGAGATCAGTGGCGTAGGCGCGGCGCGTGTGGCCCACCGAGTAGGAAAGCAGGAAGGCGCCCTCCACGTCACGCGCTGTCAGTCCGACTTCGGGGGCTGGAAGAAGAGCACTCTGACCTGCGGGAACGAGGCTCATAACTACATTATAAGGGACATTATCCTGTATGCACAGGTCGGTCTGGACAGGGCCGCGGCGGCTGTCCGCCCAGTCACTCCGGAGCCCGTGGCGCCTCGGAAGCCGGGGAGGGAGGTTTGCGAGAAACCGGCTTCAGGTGGTCGAGCGCATCTCGCTGAACTCGCATCTGAGGCGGGTAACAGTCTCGCTGATTCGATCACGCGCTTCGCTGGGTTTGTCGTGCTCCCAGAACCGCAACACGGTCCAATCGGCACGTTCAAGACGAGCTGTGGTCACCCGATCTCGTTCAACAGTTCGTACCAGCTTCCGCGACCAGTAGGTTACGTTGGCCCTCGGAATGGTCCCGTGCATAGGGCACGCGTGCCAGAAGCAGCCGTCCACGAAGACGGCAAGC
>JBKQMT010000163.1:0-63585 GCA_052146595.1 Acidimicrobiales bacterium | reverse complement strand
CCGATGTTGAAGACGTTGGCGCGGAAGGCAACGCAGATCCCGACGGCGACGAGAAGGAGCGGGGCGGCCTCCACGGCCGTGGCACCGAGGGCGTAGCTGCCGTCGAATGCCCCTGTGATGAGTGCCTTGTAGCCGCTGATGGGATTGGCTCCGAGAGCCAGCATCATGACCGCGCCGAGGAGCAGGGCCACGACGAGGGACATCGGAAGGGCGAACCAGCTCAGCAGGAAACGGCGCCGGTCCCGCCAGGCATTCGCCAGGGCGCCGGAGACACTCACGGCTGGCCCGCGGCGGAAGTTGTCACCTGAGCGCCGCAAGGGTGGCGACAACCGCTCTGCGGCTCCATTCCTTTAGCGTAAGGAACGGGCACTGGGGCATCCTAGGCCGAAAGTCCCTTCTTACGAGAATATTCCGGCCCGATGACGATCCGGGGATGTCCCGTCTACTCCCCGAGACCGCGGGAGCGGTGGTTCAGGTTCCTCGGCTCCCGGGCACCGGCGCGACCCGCCAACAGCTCCGCCCGGCCGCCTTGGCCTCACCAAGTGCCTCGTCAGCCCTGGCGAGCAGGGAGTCTGAGGTCGTCCCGGGGGGGAAGTCGAGCACGATCCCGATGCTCGCCCCGAGCTTCAACGCCGGAGCGTCGCCGATCGAGATGGGTTCCGCGAGGCGGTCCACTACCCGGGCGGCGATGGCGATGACCTGGGGCTCGCTGACGTCGCTCGAGCAGAGGATGGCGAATTCGTCTCCCCCGATGCGGGCAAGCTCGTCGGTAGGGCGCACGACCGACGACAGCCGGCGGGCGATCACGCGCAGCGCCGAGTCTCCCGCCAGGCGACCGAGCCGGTCGTTCACCTCCTTGAATCCGTCGATGTCGATGTACAGCACGGCCGGGCTTTCGCCGGCGTCGATGCGTGAGTCGAGCGCGTGAAAATAGCTCCTGCGGTTGCCGAGCCCGGTGAGCAGGTCCTGAAATCCCTCTTCGCGGGAACGTTCTCCCACGACGCTGTGCGACATCATCAGCGACGCGAGCATGACAGCCCGGTCGACTGCCGTCCGCTCGTTGGTGCCGAGAGGATCGCGGTCACGGCTCCACACGACAAGGCAGGCCGACGGTGGGCCCTCGCCGCGGGCGGGGACAGGGAAACAAGAGACGGAACGGAACCCGGCGGCGGCCGCCCGAACGGGTTGGGGCAGGTCTGCCGTCTCGGTGTAGGTGACGCCCGGTTCCGGCCCGATGGCCTGGTCCCAAGGTCCGTCGGCGGGAGGTCCGGGAACCGACGCGTACGAGGGGAAGCGGCTGATCGTGCGGCCGTCGGTTGAGACGACGACGAAGAAGCACTCGGCAAGCACCGGCGGAAGCCGCAGGGCAAGGGCAAGAGCCGACAAGTTCTCCTCTAGAGGGGCCCCGGACTGGGCGGAGCTGAGAACCTGGTCGAACTGGTCGTAAGCGCTCTCCAGCAAGAGCAGGACGACGAAACCGGCAAGGGCGGGGTCGGCAAGCCGGTTGAGCGCCCAAGCCTCTGCAAGACGCGGTCTTCCGTCGGCGTGGAGATAGGGGAGGCGAACCGGGCCGGTCAGCTGCTCGGGTGACTTCGCGGCAGACGCCGTCAGCAGCCAGCTGAGAAGAGGCCGGTCCTTCGGATCGAAGTGGCTGCTCAGCTCGGAACCGACCAGCTCGTCCACAGGTTGGCCGCCGAGCGCCTCTACCTGGCCGGACGCGAAGCGAACGACACCGTGAGCGTCGAGGAGGACGAGGACGCCCGGGATGGAGGCGAGGAGATGGGCGTGGATGCCGAGGACGTCCGGGTTCGTGTCGATCGGCGCGCTCATTACCAGAAATCTAACTGCCAAAAGCGCAGGCAGCTAGCGACGCATCGGCCGGCGAGCGCCCGAGCGGGCTCGGGTGGCAAGAGCCATGTCCTGCCGGCCCCTGCAAGGGCCGGCAGCACGGCTCGGCGGGACCTATGCCTGACGGACGGCTTCGGCTTCGATCTCGAGCTTGACCTTCGGCGAGACGACGAAACCGCCGGTCTCGAGGGCGGCGTTGAAGCTCACCCCGAAGTCGTTACGGTCGATCTCGCTCGAAGCGGCGAAACCGAGGCGCTGGTTGCCCCAGGGGTCCTGGACGACGCCCTCGAAGGTGACCTCGAGGACGATCGGGCGCGCAATCCCGCGG
The DNA here is from genome assembly GCA_052146595.1 of Acidimicrobiales bacterium. Lineage (GTDB taxonomy): Bacteria > Actinomycetota > Acidimicrobiia > Acidimicrobiales > Bog-793 > Fen-455. The sequence goes on along the minus strand of JBKQMT010000163.1, from coordinate 61,409 downwards.
ACAGTCAGGTCGCCGTACACCTTCCAGTCGCCACTGGAGTTCAGCTCGACCTTGGTGCTGCGGAAGGTGATCGTCGGGAATTCGGCGACGTTCAGGAAGTCGTTGGTCCGGACATGGTTGTCACGGTTCTCGTCGTTGGTGCTGATGCTGGCGGCTTGGATGGTCACCTCTACCGAGGACTGCGCAGGATCGTCGGCCACGACGATCGCGCCCTCATAATCGGTGAAGCGGCCGCGAACCTTGGACACCATCAGGTGCCGGGCGACAAAACCGATCTGGGTGTGCGTCTTGTCGAGCACGAAGGTGCCCGCCCCGGGCAGCCTCATGCCATTGAATTCCCTGGTCGAGACGGGGGTCGTCGTGTTGCTCATGTTCATTGCTCCTCTTGGTCCGTGCGATCGTTTCTTGTTTGTGCAAGTAACTATACCTGTAACTGATTGCGCGTGCAACTAATTCCGGGAAGAAGCTATGCTGTCGTCGTGGAGACAGAACGCTCGCGAGAGCCCGGGGACGAGCTGGACCGGATCACCCTCGTCGGGCTCGTGTTCGAGGCGGCTTCGGGTCTGCACCGGGCCGTGGCTCCGCCGCTCGAACGCCAATGCGAGCTCGCCGGCCAAGAGTTCGACATACTCATCCGCCTCGCCCGAAGCCCGGGAGGACGCCTCAGGATGAGCGATCTAGCCCTGCAGACGGCGCTCACGCCGAGCGGCCTGACCCGGGCGATCGACCGCCTCTCGCAGGCCGCGCTGGTCACCCGGCAGAGCTGCCCGGAGGACCGACGGGGGTCATTCGCGGCCCTGACCGAAGCCGGCAGTGCACGCATGCGCGAGGCGCTCGAGATCCACCGTGCTCAACTCGCCGAGCTGCTGGAAGGCGCCCTCGACCCGGACGAGGAACAGGCCCTCGTGTCCGCTCTGCGCAAGCTGCGCGACCGGGTCAACCCCGGGGCCGCCGTGCTCAGCTCGCAGGGGGCGAATCCGGGGGCGACGACGTAGATGGCCGGGCAGGACAGCTTCGGAGCATTGGGCAGCTTGGAGGTCGGAGACAGGCGCTACCGCATCCATCGCCTATCGGCGCTGGACGGCGTCGCCGATCTCGGACCGGTCCCGTACTCGATCAAGCTCCTGCTCGAGAACCTGCTGCGCCACGAGGACGGCGTCAGCGTGCAAGCGGGCGACGTGGAAGCCCTCGCACGTTACGCGACCGGCGGCGGCGCCGGACGCGAGATCGCCTACTCGCCGGCACGGATCCTGCTCCAGGACTTCACCGGTGTTCCCTGCGTCGTCGACCTGGCGGCCATGCGCGACGCCATCGAGGCACTCGGTGGCGCCGCGAACCGGATCAACCCGGTCGTGCCCGTCGACCTCGTCATCGACCACTCCGTCGTCGCCGACGTCTACGGGCGCCAAGACGCCCTGGAGGTGAACACCGCCCTCGAATACGAGCGCAACGCCGAGCGCTACCGGTTCTTGCGCTGGGGCCAGCAGGCCTTCTCGAACACGCGCGTCGTGCCTCCGGGCACTGGCATCTGCCACCAGTTCAACCTCGAGTACCTGAGCAGTGTCGTGTTCTCCGACGCCGAGGGTGCCGCCTATCCCGACACCGTCGTCGGGACCGACTCGCACACGCCGATGGTGAACGGCCTCGGCGTGCTCGCCTGGGGGGTCGGTGGCATCGAAGCGGAAGCGGCAATGCTCGGCCAGCCGATCTCCATGCTCGTGCCGCCCGTGGTCGGCCTGCGCCTCACCGGTGAGCTCCCCGAGGGCGTCACCGCCACCGACCTCGTCCTCACCGTCGCCGAGCTGTTGAGGCGCCACGGCGTCGTCGGGAAGTTCGTCGAGTGCTACGGACCCGGCGTGGCCAAGGTCCCGCTCGAGAACCGGGCGACCATCGGCAACATGTCGCCGGAGTACGGCTCGACGGTCACCATCTTCCCCGTCGACAGCGAGACGCTCCGCTATCTGCGGCTCACCGGACGCCCCGAGGAGCGGTGCGAGCTCGTGGAGGCCTACGCCAAAGAACAGGGCCTCTGGCACGACGAGACCGCCGAGCCCGCATACTCCGAACGGGTCGAGCTCGACCTTTCCACCATCGAGCCGAGCCTTGCCGGGCCGTCGCGTCCACAAGACCGCGTCCCCTTGCGCCGTTCAAAGGCGATGTTCGCCGAGGCTCTCGCCCGCTCGCTTCCCGAGCCGGTCACCACCGGCACGGGCGCCGGGAGGCCCGGCACCGGCACCGGAGCGAAAGTGCGCCTCGGGGACGGGACCCAGTTCGATCTCGAAAACGGCCACGTCGTCATCGCGGCTGTCACCAGCTGCACGAACACCTCGAACCCACAGGTGATGATCGGTGCCGGGCTCGTGGCAAAGAAAGCTGTCGAGCTCGGCCTCACCTCGAAGCCATGGGTGAAGACGAGCCTCGCCCCGGGCTCGCGCGTCGTGATGGACTACCTCGGGCGGGCGGGCCTCGTGCCCTACCTCGAAAAGCTCGGTTTCGATCTCGTCGGCTTCGGGTGCACGACGTGCATCGGCAACTCCGGCCCACTGCTCCCGGAGATCTCGCTCGCCATCAACGCCAATGGCCTGGCGTGCGCCGCGGTGCTCTCGGGCAACCGCAACTTCGAGGGACGGATCCATCCCGACGTCCGGATGAACTACCTCGCCTCGCCGCCCCTCGTGGTCGCGTACGCACTCGCGGGAACCATGAACATCGACCTGAGAACTGAGGCCCTCGGCTTCTCCGAAGACGGTCGACCCGTCCTGCTGGCCGATATCTGGCCGTCGTCCCACGAAGTGGCGCAGGTCCTCGAGCGCGCCGTCGGTGCAGAGATGTTCCGCCGCGAGTACGCCCAGGCCACGGTCGGCGACGAGACTTGGCGCTCGCTCGACATCCCGGACGGTGAGCGCTACTCGTGGGATGAGAGGTCGACCTACGTGCGCAAACCGCCGTTTCTGGATGGAATGAAGCCCGAGCCGGAGCCGATCCGCGACATGACCGGCGCCAGGGTGCTCGCCGTCCTCGGCGACAGTGTGACGACGGACCACATCTCGCCCGCAGGGTCCATCCTGCCGTCGAGCCCGGCCGGCCAGTGGCTGCAGAGCCAAGGGGTGGCCGTGGCCGATTTCAACTCCTACGGTGCCCGGCGTGGCAATCACGAGGTCATGATCAGGGGAACCTTCGCCAATCCCCGCATCCGCAACCGCCTCGTGCCAGGGACCGAGGGTGGCGTGACGCTGCACCTGCCCGACGGCGAGCAGATGACCATCTTCGATGCCGCCGTCCGCTACCAGTCCGAAGGCGTGCCCCTCGTGGTAATGGCCGGCAAGGAGTACGGCTCCGGGTCTTCGCGTGACTGGGCGGCGAAGGGTCCGGCACTGCTCGGTGTTCGCGCCGTGATCGCGGAGAGCTTCGAGCGCATCCACCGGTCGAACCTCATTGGCATGGGTGTGTTGCCGCTGCAGTTCGGGGCGGGCGAGAGCGTCGAGTCGCTCGGGCTCACAGGGCGCGAGTCGATCGAAGTGACAGGCCTTTCCGGTGCTCCGCCGGAAAAGCTCGTCGGCCACGAGCTCACGGTGAGGGCGGACGGGCGCCCGATCCGGGTGATCCTGCGCGTCGACACGCCCGGCGAGGCGGAATACCTGTGGCACGGCGGCATCCTGCCCTTCGTCGTGAGGACGCTCGCAAGCAGCTGACCCTGTCGCGGTCTCAGCCGAGCGTCTTGAGCCGGCCGAGCCCGATCAGGCGCATGAGCGTCTCCAGCTCGCTCGTCACATAGGTCAACTTGTCGGTGAACAGGAGGATCCCGAACCCGGCCATCACGACGACCGAGATGATCGTGATGGACAGCGAGTGGCGGCGGACCAAGCCGAGCACGGCCGACAGCCGACCGAGCGCCAGGCCGACTACGAGAAACGGGATCCCGAGGCCCAACGAGTACGTGGCCAGTAACGCCGCACCTTGGCCAGCTGACCCCGAGGTGGCGGCGACGGCGCTCACTGCGGCCAGGATCGGCCCGAGGCAGGGTTGCCAGCCGAAGCCGAAGGCGGCGCCTGCGACGGGCGCCGCAAAGGGGCCGAAACGATCGAGATTCGGATGGAAGCGGGCTTCTCGGTAGAGGCCCGGACGTTGCAGGAACAGCGAGCCCGCCAAGAACAACGCCATCGCGACCACGAGCGCCCCCGAGATGCGCAACAACAGCTCCTTGTCACGGAACACGGCGCTGCCGATCGTGGTCGCTGTTATGCCGAGGAGAACGAACACGACCGTGAAACCGGCCACGAACAAGGCCGTGTCCCGGGCGATCCTGAGAAGATGACGGCGTGAACCCTGCACCGCGTCGGTGAGGTCCAACCCGGTGACGACGGAGAGATACCCGGGGACGATCGGCAGCACGCACGGCGAGACGAAGGAGGCGACGCCACCGCCGAAGGCCGCCAGATAGCTCACAGTGTTGGTCATTACGGCCTTGAAGTCTGCCCCAAAGGGGCGCCGCACCGGGCAGCTCGGTGAGGGTCCTTGCTTCGCGTGGCTGGGATTGGCATTGTCGGGTGGGATGACGCTTACCGAGCGGGAGCGCAATGTGCTCGATCTAGAACGCGACTGGTGGTTGTCGTCCCCGTCCAAGCGCCAGGCGATCCATGAGCGGCTGGGCCTTTCCCCGGGCGCCTACTACGGACTCCTCCGGCGACTTGCCACCTCTCCCGAGGCTTTCGCCTACGACCCGCTGGTCGTGCATCGGCTGCGCCGCCGGATCGTCCGCCAGCGCCGGGACCGCTACGAGGGCGGCCCGAGTTTCGAACGCCGACGGCATTGAGGCCAGCGGCGAGAGCGGCGGCGGCGTCCGCCCCGCCAGCGGCGAGGGTGGTGGCAGGGCATGCCCTGGCGACGAGGGTCCCGGGCTGACGCTCGCCGAGTCCTCCGCGTTGGACCTTCTCGCCGAGCTCCCGCGGCGGGCGGGCCTGTGCTGCGACTTCGACGGGACGATCGCCCCGATCGTCGTCGACCCCGAGAACGCCCGCCCGCTGCCGGGCGCCCTTCGCGCCCTGCACGAACTGGCACGAGCGATGGCGGTGGTGGCCGTGGTCTCGGGGCGGTCGGCGGTGTTCCTCGCGAGCCGCTTAGAACTCAGCGCCAACAGCTCCCCGTTACGGGCCATCGGGCTCCACGGGTTGGAAGAGGCGTTCCCCGACGGGACGGTGAAGCTCCAAGCGGGGGTCTCGGCCTGGCGCCCGGTGATCGAGACCGCCGGCGACGAGCTCCTCGCCGCCGTCCCCAGCGGCGTCAGGGTGGAGGACAAGGGCTACGGGATCACCGTCCATTGGCGCTCCGCCACTGCCTCGGGTTCCGAGCTCGAGTCCATGGCTGCTCGAGCAACAGCTGTGACGCGAGCAATCGGAACCGCGCACGGCCTCGTGGTCCGGCCGGGCAAGTCGAGTGTGGAGCTCTCCCTCCCGCTCGGGATCGACAAGGGCTCGGTCGCCACCCAGCTGTGCGAGGGGCTCGAGCGCGCCGCATGTCTCGGCGACGACCGCAGCGACCTGCTCGCCTTCCAGGCGCTCGACCGGCTCCGGGCCACCTCCGGGGTCCGCGGCGTGAAGATCGCCGTGACAAGCGCAGAGGCGCCCCGAGAGCTGCTCGACGACGCCGATGTGATCCTCGACGGCCCGAGCGAGGCGACCCACTTCCTCGAAGCACTGGCGGGACGGGTGGCCAACAGCTGATCTCGATGGCGGTCGCGGGATGTCGACCGCGTGGTGCGGAGATGGTCCCGCCACGGCCCGAACGGCTCAGCTGACCACAAGGTGGGACGAGCAACCGGAAGCCGACTTGCCCCTAGCTCAGGGCGCGGTGCCAATAAACCGCCTCGCGGCCCTGGGAGCTGAGAGCGAGGCGTGCACCGAGGCCGACCAGTGACCAGCCGAGCCGCTCGCGAACCTTCGCACGGGAAGAACCGAGTCGCCGAACGCCGATCGACTTGAGAATCTCTCGCTGACGCTGCGTCGAGAGCTGCTCTAATAACGCCGGATTGATCATGTGAGGACGATACGCCTCATTGCGGTCAGTTTCGGTCCGCAATGTGGCATAATTGTCCGATGTCCGACTCCGCCGGCCGCCTTCTGCGGCTCCTCGGACTCCTGCAACGGCGAGCAGCGTGGAGCGGGGCCGATCTAGCCGAACGCCTAGAGGTGGACGCCCGCACCGTGAGACGCGACGTGGACCGGCTCCGGATGCTCGGTTACCAGGTAAGGGGCACGCCTGGCGCCGGTGGCGGCTACCGCCTGGGGGGTGGCAGTGACGTTCCACCCCTGCTGTTCGAGGACGATGAGGCGATGGCGGTCGCCGTCGTGCTCGGCGTCTCGGCGTCCGCTGCCGTGCCGGGCATCGAGCGCGGGTCGCTCGCGGCCTTGGCCAAGCTCGACCGCCTGCTTCCCCCGCGGCTGCGGACGCAGCTGGCCGCCCTCCGGGCTGCCACGGTGCCGCTCGTGTCACCCACCGAATTGGTGTCCGCGGAGTCCCTCGTCGGTTTGGCTCAGGCCTGCGACAACCACCAGCGTGCGACGTTCTCCTACGAGGCCCAGGACGGTCGCCGGAGCGCGCGTCGTGTCGAGCCGCACCGCCTCGTGGCAACCGATCGGCGCTGGTATCTCGTGGCGTTCGACCTTGAGCGCAACGACTGGCGAACCTTTCGCGTGGACAGGATCTCGGTCCTACAGGTGACCGGGCATGTGTTCGTCCCCCGCCCGCTCGCCGACCCGGCCCGGATGGTGGCCGAGGGCATCTCCACGGCTCAGTACAGGCATCGGGCAGTCGTCTCGGTGAAGGCCGCACCCGAAGACGTGGCGCGCCTCGTCACCGTCTACACCGGTGTCATCGAACGAGACGACGACCACACCAAGGTCTCGCTCGGCTTCGACGACCTCGACTGGGCGGCCGGCTACCTGGTCGGTCTCGGCCTCGACTTCGAGGTGATCGAACCCGAGGAGTTGCGCGAGCATATGTCGGCCCTCGGCGAACGGCTGCGCCGTGTCCATCGTGGACCAACACCGCGCCCGAGGCCGGGCTCGTCCCCTCGCTCGGTGCGTGCTTGAACGGTCTCCGGCATCGACATCGGGGCGTGAGCCTGCCCCGGCAGGGTCATGGCCGTGCCGGGCGCGCTCAGGCTTGCAGGTCCCGATCTCCGGGAACCTGGGCGGAGTGGCGCACCTCGGACAGCCACTGCGCCGGAGTGCGCGAGCGCGCCCGGCGGCGCAGCTCGGCTGCCCGGGCCCGGCGCTGCTCGATGCTCATCGAGAGGCCGCTTGCCATCGCCGCCGCCGTCCCGGTCACGTCGAAGGGGTTGACGCCGACCGAGACCTCTGCCAGCTCGTCGTAGGCACCCGCTTCGCGCGAGAGCACGAGAACGCCGTCACGTTCGTTCACGACCGGCCCCTCCATGGCGACAAGGTTGAGCCCGTCCCTGATGGGATTGACGAGGAGCAGCTCGTAGCGCCGCAGGGCGGCCACCGTCGCCGCGAAGTCATCCTCGAGATCGAGGATCACAGGCGTGTAGCCGGGCGAGCCCCAGCGTTCGTTCACCAGGGCCACCACGTGCTCTGTCTCGGCGCGGTAGGCAAGGTACTCAGGCAGTGACTCGCGCGAGGCGTACACCCGGGCGAGGAAGACCACTCGACCCCGCCACTGGGGCGACGCCTCCAAGAGCTCGTCGAAAGCGAGAAAACCGCGGATCAGGTTCTTCGAGAGCTCGACCCGGTCGCTGCGCAGCAAGAGGGTGCGGCCGTCGAGCTCGTCTTCGAGACGTAGCAGGCGCGATCGGCAGGCCTCGCTGGCAGCCACCTCGTCGAGCCGCGCCGGGTCGGCACCGAGAGGAGCCACGAAGGTGGCGGGCGGCGCGAGACCGACGGCGGCGGCACAGCGCACGAAGGCGTCACGCCAGCGCACGACGTGGAATCCGCAAGCTCCGAAGCACGACATGGACTCCATCAGCTCCAGGCGAGCTCCGTCCGGGAGCATGGCAAGGTCCTCAGGAGGGCAAAACGGCGTATGGGAGAAGAACGCCGTCGCGAGATCGGGCCGGCGCTTAATGAGAAACCGGCCGACGAGCGCCAGGTGATAGTCGTTCACCACCACCGTCGCCCCGGTTGATGCCTCCTCTGCGATCGTGTCCGCAAAGGCCTCGTTGAACTGGCGGTACTCCTCCCACGCCTCGCGCCAGACGCGGTCGAAGCGCGGGCGGCGGGCGTGGTCGAACAGCCCGTGGTGGAGGAACCACAGTGTGCCGTTTGCGATCACGTCGTAGGCCGCTCGCCCGACCTCGGGCGTGACGTCGACGGTGCGCAGCTTTAGTGACTCCTGCCCGGTGGCGACCGCGCCGGCCGAGGCGTGGAGCCGATCGGCCTCGGTGAGGGCGGCGGCGACCCAGAGCGCCCCGTTGCCCGAGCGCACCGGCTCTTCGGCGAGGGCGCCCCTCAGACTCGGCGCCATGCCGCCCGCGGCAGGTCGGACCTCGACGACGCCTCCAGGGCCGCTCGCGAGCGTGAACGGTCCCCGGTTCGACACGACGACGAGGTCGAACCCGCTCACGCGACCCGCACCCCTGCCCGACGGAGGGCGACGTCGAGAACATCACGTGCCTGGGGGGCCAGCTCATGCAGGGGCCGGTTGCGGTGGGTGCGGACGTCGAGGTCGACCTGGGCGATCGAGCCGACGCCAAAACGGCGCGAGATGTCGATCAACATCCCGATCTCGACGCCGTAGCCGTCAGCGAGCTCGATGCTCTCGAGGGCCTCGCGGCGAACTGCGACCTCTCCTGCGAGCGGCTGGACGACACCGGAGAGCTCGGGGAAAAGCAGCGCCAGCACCGGTCGTGCCACGAGCTCGGTCACGCGGCCGCCGCCGGTGGGGCTGTCTCCGAGCGGGCGGCGGTAACAGGCCTTCACGAGCATCGTCTCCCGACGGCAAAGGACCGGGCCGAGCAGGCCCGTCACAAAATGCGTCCCGAAGTTCTCGACGTCGCCGTCCAGGAAGACGACGACGTCGCCGTCACACGCGGCCAGCCCCAGGCGCATCGCCTCGCCCTTGCCGGCGGAGGGCCCGGCGACGTCCGACACGGGCACGACGCGGGCACCTGCGGCATAAGACACGACAGCGGTCGCGTCCGCTGACCGGTCGTCGACGACGAGCAGGTCGTCGACGAGCCCGGCGCCCTCGACGAGCTCACGACGTACGCAGGCGACGATGGGGCCGACCGTCGCCTCCTCGTCGCGAGCTGGGATGCAGACCGAGACGCGGTGGTCCTTCTTCATGGCCCTCAGGTCGCCCAAGGGGAAGTCGCCGTGGTGGTACGAGGCGATCGGCGTCGTGACATCGGATAGGGCAGCCATGGTCGGACGCCACGTTACGGTGTCCGGGACCCCAAGCGCCCCTTGGCGACGAGCCCAGGACCAGAAGGTCTTTGACGTGCGCCGGACTGTGGTCCACACTTGGAAGCCAATCATCCAGAGCGGCCGAGGGATCGGGCCTGACGAAAGCCGCGACAACCAGCACGTGCCTGCGGGCTGTGCCAGGTGCCAATGCCCGAGCGATGAGGAGGTCCTGTGGGTCACGTAATGGGTCTTCGCTGCCGGGAGTGTGCCCGCACGTACCCGGCCGAGGCGCTTCACGTGTGCGAGTTCTGTTTCGGGCCGCTCGAGGTCGCCTACGACCACGATGCGCAACGGGCGACGGTGACGCGCGAATCGATCGCCGCCGGGCCACCGAACATGTGGCGGTACTCCGACCTCCTCCCGGTCTCGGCAAAGGCGCCGATCGACCTCGGGACGGGGTTGACACCACTCATCCTGGCCGACCGCCTCGCCGCCGAGCTCGGGCTCGGTGAGGTCTGGGTCAAAGACGACACTCGCAACCCGACGGGCTCGTTCAAGGACCGGGTCGTCGGCGTGGCGCTCACGAAGGCCCGCGAGCTCGGCTTCAAGGTCGCCGCTTGCGCCTCGACGGGCAATCTCGCCAACTCGGTCGCCGCCCACGCCGCCCGCGCCGGCATGGAGTCGTTCGTGTTCGTTCCCCACGACCTGGAAACCGTGAAGATCATCACGACCGCAGTCTTCGGTGGGCACCTGATCGCGGTGGACGGCACTTATGACGACGTCAACCGCCTTTGCGCGGAGCTGGCGGGCGAGTTCCCGTCTTGGGCCTTCGTGAATGTCAACATCCGGCCCTACTACGCCGAAGGCTCCAAGACGCTGGCCTTCGAGGTCGCCGAGCAGCTCGGCTGGCGGCTCCCCGACCACGTCGTCGTCCCCATCGCCTCGGGAAGCCAGCTGACCAAGATCGACAAGGGGTTCCGTGAGCTCGCCGAGCTCGGCCTCGTCGAGGCCGGCGGTGGCGTGCGGATCTCCGGCGCCCAGGCCCAGGGCTGCTCGCCCGTGGCGACCGCGTTCGCCGAGGGAGCCGACCACGTCCGGCCGGTCAAGCCGGCGGGGATCGCGAAGTCGCTCGCTATCGGCAACCCGGCGGACGGCTGGTACGCCCTCGAGGTGGTCCGCCGCAGCGGAGGAGCGATTGCGGCCGTCACCGACGAGGAGATCATCGAGGGGATCCGGCTGCTGGCCCGCACGGAAGGGGTCTTCGCCGAGACGGCGGGGGGCGTGACAGTGGCGACGCTCGCCAAGCTCGCCGGCGCCGGCGTGATCAGGCCCGATGAGCGTGTCGTCGTCTACGTCACGGGCAACGGCCTGAAGACGGTCGAGGCGCTCGCCGGTGCCGTGGGGCCCTCGGCGACGATCCGGCCGACGCTCGAAGCCGTCGCAGAGCTGATCGATGCGGAGGGGCACTCGAGGGAGGCAAGGCGATGAGCGTCACTGTTCGCATCCCGACCCAGCTCAGGCCGTTGACCGCAGGCGCGAGCGAGGTCGAGGTGGAAGCCCAGACAGTGCGTGAGGCCATAGACGCCCTCGAGCGCGAGTATCCCGGGATGAAGGCGCGCCTGCTCGACGAGCAGGGAACATTGCGGCGCTTCGTGAACCTGTTCGTCGCCGACGAGGACATCCGTTTCCTCCAGGGGCTCGACACTCGCCTTCCCGACGGCGCCACCCTCTCGATCGTTCCTGCGGTCGCCGGCGGCTGACGGCGACCGAGCGCCTCTGCACCCATCTCAAGAGCGCACGTGGTCCTAGCAGCTGCGCGGCCGGATCCCGCCCGGAAAAACGAGGACCTCTGAGCAGGCAATCCTTGGGTGCAGTTGCACGCCGGCGCTGGGCGTGGTTTGCTATTGGCACTCGAACCATGAGAGTGCTAACGGTTACGGAACCGTTCAGCCCAAGGAGGACATCCCCAAATGCCGAAGTTGATCGCCTTCGACGAGCAGGCCCGCCGGGCCCTCGAGAATGGCATGAACCAGCTCGTAGACGCCGTCAAGGTCACACTTGGCCCGAAGGGTCGCAACGTCGTGCTGGAGAAGAAGTGGGGCGCTCCGACTATCACCAACGACGGCGTCTCCATCGCAAAGGAGATCGAGCTCGAAGACCCGTGGGAGAAGGTCGGAGCCGACCTCGTCAAGGAAGTGGCGAAGAAGACCGACGACGTCGCAGGCGACGGAACGACCACCGCCACCGTCCTCGCCGGGGCCATGGTCCATGAGGGCCTGCGCAACGTCGCCGCCGGCGCGAACCCGATGTCGCTCAAGCGTGGCATCGAGATCGGTGTCGAGACGGCCGTCGCCCGGTTGAAGGCGGTATCCAAAGAGATCGACGCCAAGGACCAGATCGCCCAGGTGGCGTCAATCTCCTCCGCCGACGACGAGATCGGGGCGATGATCGCCGAGGCCATCGACAAGGTCGGCAAGGACGGCGTCATCACCGTCGAGGAGTCGCAGACATTCGGCATGGAGATGGAGCTCGTCGAGGGCATGCGTTTCGACAAGGGCTACATCTCGCCGTACTTCGTCACGGACCCGGACCGGATGGAGGCCGTTCTCGAGGACCCGTACATCCTGCTTGTGGGCTCGAAGATCTCCGCCGTCCGGGACCTGCTCCCGGTGCTCGAGAAGGTCATGCAGACCGGCAAGCCGCTGATGATCGTGGCCGAGGACGTCGAGGGCGAGGCGCTCGCCACCCTCGTCGTCAACAAGATCCGCGGCACGTTCCGCAGCACCGCCGTCAAGGCCCCCGGCTTCGGGGAGCGCCGCAAGGCAATGCTCCAGGACATCGCCATCTTGACCGGCGGCCAGGTGATCACCGAAGAGGTGGGCCTCAAGCTCGAGAACGTCGCTTTGGATCTGCTCGGGCGGGCACGCAAGGTCGTCGTCACCAAGGACGAGACGACCGTGGTCGAGGGTGCCGGTGACGACGCCGACATCAAGGGCCGCATCAGCCAGATCAAGTCCGAGATCGAGAACACCGACTCCGACTACGACAGGGAGAAGCTGCAGGAACGCCTGGCGAAGCTGTCCGGCGGGGTCGCGGTGATCAAGGTCGGCGCGGCCACAGAGGTCGAGCTCAAGGAGAAGAAGCACCGCATCGAAGACGCGGTCTCGACTACAAAGGCCGCCATCGAAGAGGGCGTGGTCCCCGGAGGCGGCGTGGCGCTGCTCCGCTCGCAACAGGCCATCTTGGAGGCAGCCGAGAAGCTGGACGACGACGAAGCGACCGGTGCCAGGATTGTCGCCCGGGCGGTCGAAGAGCCGCTCAAGCAGATCGCCGTCAATGCAGGTCTCGAGGGCGGCGTCGTGGTCGAGAAGGTCAAGGGCCTGAAGGGCGCCCATGGCCTGAATGCCGCCACCGGCGAGTACGAGGACCTGTTCAAGGCTGGCGTCATCGACGCCGCCAAGGTGACCCGGTCGGCGCTGCAGAACGCTGCCTCCATCGCCGCCCTGTTCCTCACGACCGAGGCGGTCGTGGTGGACAAGCCCGAGGAGAAGGCCCCCGCCGCGCCTGGTGGCGGCGGGATGGACGACTACTGATCCCAACGCCTAGGCGCTCCACGCGCCGAAGCGCCAAGGCGCCAAGTACCCAGGGCGCCAAGAGCTAAGTGACCACCGGGGGCGCCGCGAGGCGACCCCGGTGGCGCGTCAGGAATCTGTGTCCGCGCCCGCCGCCGGCTCGACGCGTCCGTAGACTCCACGCCATGACCGCCGGGAGACCTCACATGACCGCCGGGAGATCTCATGAGTGAAAAGGCGCCCCTGAGCCCGAACATCGGCTGGGGCGTGCTGCATCTATTCTGCAAGCCCCGGGCCGGAGCCGACGCCCGCTCGCTGCTGGACGCGATCGACGATGCGCGCAAGGACGACTGCCAGGTCGTGACGGCGGCGGTGCTGGGTCACAAAGCGGACGTCTGCGTCCTCGCCCTCGGCCTGGACCTGCGCCGGCTCCGGCGGCTGCAGACCGAGCTGCAGTCCGGAGGTCTGGACGTCGTCGACTCGTACGTCTCGCTGACCGAGGTGTCCGAATACGCCGCCGGGGTCCCTCTGGAGATGAAGCAGGCCCGCCTGTACCCGCGGCTGCCGCCCGAGGGCATGGAGGCCATGTGCTTCTACCCGATGTCCAAGCGCCGCGCGCCCGGAGCCGAGAACTGGTACGGCCTGAGCTTCGACGACCGGATGGAGCTCATGAGAGGGCACGGGACCGCAGGCCGCGAATTCCGCGGCCGCGTGCTGCAGCTCGTGACCGGCTCCACGGGGCTGGACGACTGGGAGTGGGGAGTCACCCTGTTCGGAGTGCACCCCGACGACCTGAAGGACTGCGTCTACTCCATGCGATTCGACCCGGCTTCGACTCTTTACGGCGAGTTCGGGCCCTTCTACGCCGGGGTCGTCGGCGATGCCGAGGACGTTCTCGCTAGCGTCGGCGTACTCTGAAACGGTGGCTCCAACGCATACCACTGCGTCCTGTCTGGATGCGCTCACTCGCTTGGAGGCCGTCCTCGCCGACCTCGGACGTGTCGTCGTCGCCTTCTCCGGTGGGGTCGACTCCGCCCTTGTCGCCGCTGTCGCGACCAAGGTCCTGGGAGCGAGACATGTGCTTTGCGCGACCGCCGTTTCTCCCTCGCTTGCGCCCGAAGACCGGAGTCACTGCGCTTCTCTGGCAGCCGAGTGGGGCTTACGCTGGGTGGCTGTCGCCACGCACGAGCTCGAGGATCCTGCGTATGTGCGCAACGATCTCGACCGCTGCTACCACTGCAAACGCGAGCTGATGGACGTGCTGGCGCCCCTGGCCACCTCCGAGCAGGCAGCCGTCGCACTTGGCGTCAACCTCGACGACCTTGCCGACCACCGCCCCGGCCAGAAGGCGGCCGCCGAGCGGGGTGCGGTCTTCCCGCTCGTCCAGGCGGGGCTGGACAAGGCAACGGTGCGCAAGGTGTCGCAAACGATGGGGTTGCGCACCTGGGACCGCCCGGCGGCGGCATGCCTGGCATCGAGGATCCCTCATGGCACGCCGGTCACCTTCGGCGTCCTGGGGCGAGTGGCAGCGGCGGAATCCTCCCTGCGGCGGCTCGGTTTCAAATCCCTGCGCGTCCGCCATTACGGCGACCTCGCCCGCATCGAGCTTCCCCTCGAGGACCTGTGCCGTGCGATCGACGCCCGGGACGAGATCGTCAAAGCGGTCCGGGATGCCGGTTACCTGTACGTGACCCTGGACCTCGAAGGGCTCCGCTCGGGCAACTTGTCGCGGGCAGCGGCCGCGCTGGCCGAGAGCCGGCGATGAGCGCTCGCGTCCGGCTCACCTTCCCGGACCAGCTCGTCCGCGAGCCGGTCGTGGCCCAGCTGGTCCGCCGCTTCGATGTCGAGCCGAACATCCGCCGGGCGAATGTGGAGGCTCACGAGGGCTGGATCATCTGCGAGCTCGACGGCGATCCGGAAGCTGTCGAAGGCGCTGTGGCGTGGCTCGAGGAGATCGGCGTGAGCGTCGATCTCCTGGGCGACGTCGTGGAGGGCTGACGGCCCCTCGAGACGGCGGCTCCACGGGCCTTGAGAGCCGTGAGAGCCGTGAGAGCTTCGCGGGCCATGAGGGCCGTGAGAGCCGTGAGGGACGGTCGCCCAGGGCGGCCTTTCAGAGCTTCGTCGCCGGTGGGCCTTCGTCACGCCGGGCACGGATCTGCCAGCCGCTCGTCGCCGTCTGGCGGGGCTCGTAGAAGACACAGCTCTCCGGGCACGCGAAGGGTACGTTCTCGGCAATCCCGAGCCTGCAGCGCTCAGTCCGCTCACCGGGTCGCACGGTCTGCATGACATAGTGCCGGCAGTCCGACTTGACGCTCACGCACCATGATCGCGCACGAGAGGCCCGGTTGCCGCCGCGCAGTTGCCCGGCGTTAGGGTCAGACGCGTGGAGGACGTACCAGCGTCGACGCGAGACCTTGTGCGATGGGGTGAGACCCTCGCCGCCATCGCGAGGACAGGTCTCGCCTTCACCAAGAACCTCTTCGACGCTGAGCGCTACGAGGAGGTCTTGAACGTCGCCGGGGACATCCGTGCCGCGGCAGCTTTGTCCCTCGCCGCCGAGGGCCAACCGGTGGCAGAGCCGAGCGAAGCAGAGGACCTGATCATCGAGTGGATGCGAGACATCCGTGAGGGCACCCGCGGCTATGTCACCCCGAAGGTCGCCGTCGGGGCCATCGTCGGCAACGACAAGGCCGAGATCCTGCTCGTTAAGCGGTCCGACTCCGGGGTCTGGCTGTACCCCACCGGATGGGCGGACGTCGGCTATTCGGCCGTCGAGGTCGCGGTGAAAGAGGTCCTCGAGGAGACGGGCATCGAGGCTGAGCCCGTGCGACTGGTCATGGTCCTCGACGCCCTCCGGCTCGGTTTCACACAGGTGCCGCTCTATTCGGTCGTCTTCCAACTCCGCGCCATCGGAGGGGTGTTGAAGGCTCACCCGCTCGAATGCGCCGACGTGGGCTGGTTCGCCGAAGACTGTTTGCCCACCCCGCTCGCGAACGCCGGCATCTGGACCGCGCACGCCTTCGCCGCGATCCGCGGCGAACCGGTCGAGGTCCTCTTCGACTGGCCCCGCAATCCGATCTGGCGGCGGGACGATTCGCCGGAGTGGCCCGATTGAGCACCCTGAGCTTGGGAGCGGTCGCGAGGTGCTGGATACACTCGCCCCATGAATTCCAGTGGCGTCCTGGTGGAACGTATCTCGGGGGTCACCGACGAGCTCGTAGAGGTCATGGCACGCCTGCTGCCGCAACTCTCCTCGAGCGCCCTGCCGCCTGATCGTGCGGCCCTCGAGGAGATCGTGGCCTCACCAACCAGCTCGCTGTTCGTCGCCCGCCTTGTTTCGCGCGGCGACGCGATAGTCGGCGCGATCACCCTTTTGATATACCGGATCCCGACGGGACTTCACGCCGTGATCGAAGACGTCGTCGTCGACGAGTCCGCCCGAGGGCACGGTGTCGGGAGCGCCCTGGTCTCAGAGGCCGTCGAGCTGGCTCGCAACCGAGGCGCCCGCCATGTCAACCTGACGTCGCGCGCCTCGAGAGAGGCGGCGAACCGTTTGTACCAAAGGGCCGGCTTCGTGATACGAGAAACGAACGTCTACCGGCTGAACTTGAGCTGATCGAATCCCTCGACCAGTGTGAACTCCTGCTCGGTGGCGGCAGCGGGGACGACGGCGTCCGGGTCGCCCGTGTCACTCCTCCTGCCCGTGGCCGCAAGCGTCACGAGGCCGAACACCACCCCGGCGAAACCCGCGATGCGCAAGCCCAGGGGCCCGGGCGAAGTCGGCAGGTGCTCGTTGAACAGCACGGTCCCGACGGCAATGACAAAAGCGGTGGAGGTCACGATGTTGACCGGTGACACGACCGAGGCCGAGCAGCGCTGCAGACCGGTCTGGAACAGCACAAGACCCGTCGCCATGGTGACGGCCAGCAGGTAGAGGTCGGGGGAGACGAGAAGGTGGGGGACCGACCCGATGAGGCCCCAGCGTTGGACGAAGGTCGCCGCCGACTTGAGGCAGAGCCCAGCGACGCCATAGAGCAGCCCTGCGGACATGCCGAACAGCGGGGCGCGCAGGTGCCTGAACCGTCGCCCCGAGGTGTGGACCCGGTCCGCCACGACGAAGATAGCGAGCCCGATCGCCACCGTCGGGATCGCTGCCAGCAAGAGGTCGAGCAAGCGCGCAGGACCGCCGGCGTGGTCGACGCGCGTGTCGATGGACAGGCCGAGCAGGACCAAGGCGACCACGATGACTGCCAGAGCGAACCACTCCACTCCTCGCAGGCGGTCGTGCAGCACGAAATGCGACAGCACGAGCAACAGCACGATCCCCGAGGCGAAGATCGGCTGAGCCACCGAGATCGGCGCCAGTGACAAGGCGAGACCCTGGCAGACGAGGCCACCCAACAGCAGCAGGCATCCCCACAGCCACTGCGACGAGGCGCACAAGGTGCGGATCATCGCCCAGAAACGCCTGGCGTGAATGTCGGGCAGGCGTTGCAGGGCGATCTTTTCCACGACCGTGCCGGTGCCGGTGAAAAGCGCGGAGAGCACCGCCAGGGCGATCCCGGCCGTCGTGTGGGTGTCCGCGCTCAATGCGGCCGCCGGGCGGAAGCGAGAAGGATGGACGACAGGCCGGGTGCGCGGCAGAAGAGGCGGTCGAGCGGACGCAACGGGCGGGGAACGTCGTGGTAGGGAGCACCGGTGACGTCGATCTCGACGAAGCCTGCCGAAGCGAGCAACTGCTCGAGGGCACGTCGGGTGAAGATGTGCAGGTGACCTGCCACCTCACGACCCGGGCGACCGTAAATGCCGCGCAGGCTGACCTCGCTGAACACCGGCTGCACGCCGAGCGCGAGGAGCACGCGGTTGTACCAGGCCGCCAGATTGGGCGTCGACAACAGCAACCTCCCGCCAGGAACGAGCACTCGTGCAGCTTCCTCGAGCGCCGCGTCAGTGTCCACGAGGTGCTCGATCAGCTCGCCCATGATGACCACATCCACACTCCCAGATGCAAGCGGCAGGCCCGCGCCGTCTATCGCCGCCCGGGCCACCTTAACGCCGCGACGCCTGGCCAGATCGAGGGCAGCGCACGACCAGTCGAGGCCGATGACGCTCACCTCGGCTCCCGGGGTCAGTTCGCAGCGGGCGATCGCGACAGCGGTCGCGGTGCCGTCGCCGCATCCGACGTCGATCGCCACGATCGGCCGCGCTGACAGAGCCCCAGCCTCGGCGAGCATCGCCGCCTGCATCCGGGCCCTCTCCAGGCCCGAGCTGAGAGGTGTCCGCGGGTCCTCGTAGAACCGCTTGAGGGCGGGCTCGCTCGTCGGGGTCGCCCCTGTGGGGCGACGGTCGTCTGGAAGCCTGCCCCGCCCGACAGCCCGCCAGTCCTGCCGTCCGGCGGCCCGCCAGTCCTGCCGTGTCGTGCTCTCGCGCTCGCGTTGCAATCGACGGGCTCCTCCGCGGAGAATTGGGGTACAGAACCTCGCCCCCGGAGGGGCGAGGGCATCTTACTCGCCGGGTACGGACAGCCACCGACTGACGCCCCCGGCTGGGGCCGGACGCGCCGGGATGGTGCCGGGCGCGCCGGGATGGTGCCGGGCGCGCCGGGATGGTGACGGACGCGCCGGTACGCGTCCGGATGGTGCCGGAGGGGCCTCCCTGGGATCTCGCCCGCCCGGCACCGCCATAGGATGTGGCGACGGCTGCATTGGCAGCTCGTCAACCGCACGCCCGGGTGCCGACGACGTCAGCCTGGCAGATACCGACAGGAGGTGGAGGTCGTGGTGGAAAGCGTGACAATCACGGATAACCGCAACGGGCAGACGATCGAGATCCCGATCGTCGACGGCGGAGTATCGGCAGAGGAGTGGAGCAAGCTCCTCCCGGGTATCTGGTTCTACGACCCGGCCTTCATGGCCACCGCCTGCGCAGAGAGCTCCATCACCTTTATCGACGGCGACAAGGGGATCCTCGAGTACCGCGGCTACCCGATCGAGCAGTTGACAAAGCAATCGACCTACCTCGAGGTCGCCTACCTGCTGCTCTACGGCGAACTGCCGACCGCGGAACAGCTCGACGGATGGGTCCAGGAGATCACCTTCCACACCTTCATCCACGAGAACATGCGCAGACGCTTCCTCGAGGGCTTCCATTACGACGCCCACCCGATGGGGATGCTCGTCTCGGCGATCGCGGCGCTTTCGACGTACTACCCCGACGCCAAGAACATCTTCGACCCGGACGTCCGCCACAAGCAGGTCATCCGGCTCATCGCGAAGATGCCGACCCTCGCGGCAGCGGCGCACCGCTACAGCGTCGGCATGCCCTTCGTCTATCCCGACAGCTCTCTCGACTTCGCGTCCAACTTCTTGTCGATGATCTGCAAGACCACCGAACCCCGTTACGAGGCCAACCCCATACTCACGCGGGCGCTGAACGCGCTGTTCATCCTGCACGCGGACCATGAGCAGAATTGCTCGACAGCTGCGCTGCGCGTCGTCGGCTCCTCGCACGTCGACGTCTACTCCGCTTGTGCCGCGGCATGCGCCGCCCTATACGGCCCGCTGCACGGCGGTGCGAACGAGGCCGTCATCCGGATGCTCACCGATGTCGGAAGCCTCGAGAACGTGCCGGACTTCGTCCGCTCCGTAAAGGAGGGCCACGGGCGCCTGCAGGGATTTGGGCACCGTGTCTACAAGCACTACGACCCACGGGCGGAGATCATCCGCAATATCGCCTACGAAGTCTTCGAGGTCACGGGCAAGAACCCGCTCCTCGACATTGCCCTCGGGCTCGAAGAGGTCGCGCTTGCCGACGAGTACTTCGTCTCCCGCAAGCTCTACCCGAACATCGACTTCTACTCAGGGCTCATCTACCAGGCCATGGGTTTCCCCATCGAGATGTTCCCGGTGCTTTTCGCGGTCCCGCGGGTCGCCGGCTGGTTGGCGCACTGGGTGGAGATGATCGAGCACAACACGAAGATCGCACGACCGAGGCAGCTCTATGTGGGTTACCGGCGTCGCGACTACGTGCCGATGTCAGACCGGTAGCTCGTGTCAGACCGGTAGCTCGCCGCCAGGCCCCGGCCGAGGCTCAAAGCCGCCCGCCGAAAGGCCACCCCGCATCTCGAGCTTCGGCCGCCGGCTGCGGGTGGCGCGAGAACCGCCATGGCCCAAGAGACGAACGAGAGAGCCAGCGCCGGGCCCGGCGCTGCCGGCTCGACGAGAACCGCTCTAGGCGGGCTCAGACGAACGTTGCCGAGCCACCTCGAACATCGCGACAGCGCCCGCCGCCGACACATTGAGCGAGTCGATGGCGCCGTGGAGTGGGATTCGTGCGAGCGAGTCGCATCGTTGACGCGAGAGCGGCGCGAGTCCTCTTCCCTCTGCGCCAATGACAAGAGCGAGCGGCCGGTCTCCGAACTGGAGGCGGAAGAGCGACTCAGGCCCCTGCTCGTCGAGTCCGAGTGTCCAGACACCGAGGCGCTCCAGCTCCTGGAGAGCCCCGGGCACGCCCGGGACCACGGCGATTGGCACATGCTCGATCGCGCCAGCGGCGACCTTCGTGACCGTGGGCGTCACGTGGGCGCTGCGGTGGCGGGGCAGCACGACTCCCGTCACACCGGCGCACTCGGCGCTGCGCAGGAGGGCCCCGAGGTTCTGCGGGTCGGTGACGCCGTCGACCACCACGAGAAACACCGTCTTCTCTGCGTCTCTCCCCCGGGCCACCTCCTCGGGGCCGGCATCCTCGGGCGCGGCCTCGGGCTCGGCGGCCAACGACACCTCGTCGCCGCCCCCAGGTCGGACCTCTGGAGGCGGCCCGTCCCCGTGGGCATCCGAGGGCGCCCCTCGAACGCCGGCGGAGTCCGGACGAGCCAGGTCGGACAGGTCGGCCTCGGTCAACGGCTCTGCGAACGCGATCACGCCCTGAGGCGCTTCGGAGCCTTGCGACTGCTGGATCTGGCGTTGGGTCACGAGCCGTACCGGCACATGGCTCGCTCGGGCGAGCGACTGGATCTCCCGCAGGATGGCGGCAGGATCCGAGCCCTCCATCATCCAGACCTCGTGCACCTCCCGCCGGTGTGCAGACAGAAGCTCCCGGACCGCCTGGCGACCCTCGACCTGGTCGCCCCCGAGCTCTCGCCGGATCTTGGCCGAGCCGCGAGCGCCGGGGACCTGCGTGACACGATCACCACGGCCGAAGGGTTTGCCGGGCGCACTTGGGCTTCTCCGAGTCACCGACGGACGCTGGTAAGCGCCGCCGGTCGACGGCCTGCGAGCAGCGACCGGCCGCGGCCCCGAGGAGCGGGGCGCTGCACGGCTCGCACCGGCGAAGTCACCCTTCGGACCACGGGAGGGTTCCGACCGTGGCGCTCGGGGAGCTCGCGGCCACAGGTTGCGCCCGACGGTGGCCGCGCGGCCTATCGAGCTCGGCAGGGTGCTCGAGCCGGAGAAATCTTCAGCCTCAGGCTCGCGACGGTATCCGGGACCATCGCGCCGGGAGGCGGCGGCCGGCCGGTCTCGTCGAGGCCCGGGCCGGTCCCATCCGCCCTTCGGCGAATCCCGGCGGTCGTCCCGCTGCGAGGCGGGCTTGAACGATTGCGGCCTGCGACCCGAGGCCGCGCTGCCGCCGGCACCGGCGCCCCTGCGGACAGCACCCCCGGCCGCGGAAGGCTCGGCACCGGAGCCGCGGTAGGCACCGCTCGAACTGCCGGCTCCAGAGCCGCGGTAGCCGGCCCTGGGAGCGGCTGCACCGGCGCCGCGGTAACCGCCAACCCGATCCTCGTGGACGCTGGCGCGAGCGCCCGGGACGCGCGAAGCGCCCGGAACGCCGTCGGATCTGGCGCGACCCGTGGCACCGGCGGCCCCCCGCGCCCTTGTGGGGGAACCGGCCTGGTCACGGGTGCCTCGATAACCGCCCGAGGCCGAGATGCCGGCTCGACCGCCGGCTGAGCTTGTGCGATCGGCTCGAAGCCCACCCGCCTCGCGCTCGGTGGCGCGGCCAGTGCCGCTGCTGCGTCGTCCCGAAGAGCTTGCCCGGGGGACATGGGGGGCGCGGGAGGCGCCGTCACTTCTCTTGCTTGATGGCATTGCTACCCGATCTCTTCGAGGAGCGCGACGGCGAGACATGCAATCCCCTCGACGCGCCCCAAGCTCCCGAGCCCTTCCGGCCGGGTCGCCTTCACGTGCACGGGACCCTTCGCCGCCGTGCTGAGCCGCTCCACCATGATCTCACGCGCGCCGGCGATGCGGGGCGTCTCACAGACAAGCGTGCAGTCAGCGTTCACGAGCCGAAGGCCCACATCGCTCAGGAGCTCGACCACACGCCCCAGGATGGCGAGGCTGTCCGCTCCCGCCCAGCGCTGGTCGGTGTCTGGGAAATGAGTGCCGATATCTCCGAGGCCGGCAGCGCCGAGCATGGCGTCGGCCACGGCGTGCGCAACGACATCGGCATCGCTGTGACCATCGAGACCCGGCTCCGCCTCGAAATGGAACCCTCCCAACACCAAGGGCCTTTCGCGGTCCGATCCACTCGCAAAGGGGTGCTCGTCGAAGCCGATGCCCACTCGTAGACCGCTCATCGACTGCTCCACCTCTCTGCAATCGCGAGATCCTCGGGTGAGGTCAGCTTGAGGTTGTGATACTCACCTGGGACGACGGCGACACTCAACCCGAGAGCCTCGAGGAGGCCGGCATCGTCGGTCGCCTCCGAGTCCTCGGCATGCGCACGCCGCAGCGCCTCGGCGCGGAAGGCTTGCGGCGTCTGCACTGCCACGAGCTCGCTCCTGTCGAGCGTCTCGACGACGTGCCCGTGACGCACACGCTTGACAGTGTCCGCGAGGGCGATGCCGGGAATTGCGCCGTCCGCGCCGGCTACGACCGCCTCGACAACGGCGCGAAACAGCTCACGTGAGGCGAGCGGGCGGGCGGCGTCGTGGACCACGACCACATCCGCGTTCTCCGGCACCGCGGCCAGCCCCCGGCGCACAGATGCGGCCCGGGTCGGGCCCCCGGCCATGACCCGGTCGGCTCCCTTGCCTATCCCCGGGCTCTTGACGAATGACTCGGGCACGACCGCCACCACGCCACGAGCCACCGAGCGCGACGCTTCGAGGCTCCATTCGATGACCGGCCGACCGCCGAGAAAAGCGAACTGCTTGGGCCGACCGAAGCGGCGCCCCTCGCCGGCGGCGACGACGATCGCCCAGATCTCGACGCTCACGCGCCGGTCGCGGCCCTGCGCTATGGCAGAGCGGCGTTGAGGCGCTCCTCCGCCTCGGCCTCGCTGACGCCGATCGCGAAAGTCAGCTCGGAAACGAGGATCTGTCTTGCTCGGGTGAGCATCCGCTTCTCGCCGGCGGAAAGGCCACGATCCTTGTCGCGGATCGAGAGGTTCCGAACGACTTCTGCGACCTGGTAGATGTCGCCGGACTTGAGCTTTTCGACGTGGTTCTTGTAACGACGGGACCAGTTCGTTGGCATCCGCGCCTCCTTCTTGCCGAGGACCGCGAACACCTCCTCCACTTCCTCGTCGTTGATGACCTCGCGCAGTCCGACCTCCGCGGTGTTGTCGGAGGGCACCATGAGGGTGAGATCGCCGTAGGCGAGCCGGAGTACGAGGTACTCACGTTTCTCGCCGAATGCCTCTCGAATCTCTCGCCGCTCTACGACAGCGGCACCGTGATGGGGATAGACGACTTTGTCCCCGACATCAAACAATGGAGCTCCTCACGAGACAAGGGAGGGTGGAGTCCTCTCCAGGGTACGGACGTCGCGGCCGCTGCTCAACTCGGGACCGCCACCCGACCCGGTCCTCGGACCAGATCTGGCGGCAGGGACCACGCCGAGCAACAGCCGGACTGCCTCAAGAAGGGTACCTGCTCGAAGCAGCTCCAATGCCACAGGTCCCTCCGGGCAGGACTGGGGCACCACGGCGCGGCGAAATCCGAGCCTTACCGCCTCGGCCAAACGCCGCTCTGTGGAGGGCACCTGGCGTATCTCGCCGGCCAGGCCGACCTCTCCCAGGGCAACCACGTCCTCCCCGATGGCAATGGCCGTCACGGCCGACACCAAGGCCAGGGCGACGCCGAGGTCGGCCGCTGGCTCGTTCACGCGAAGGCCGCCAACGGTCGAGACGAACACGTCCGAGGCGGCGACAGCCACGTGACACCTTCTCTCGAGCACGGCAAGGAGAAGGGCGAGCCTGCCGCCGACGACGCCCTGTGCGACCCGCCTTGGGGCTCCGGACATGGGCGGCCCGACCAGGCCCTGGATCTCGATGATGAGCGGCCTGCGGCCTTCTAGCACGGGCACTGCGATGCTGCCGGGCACGCCCCGGCGGCGGTCCCCGAGCAGCAGGGCGCTCGGGTCGACGAGCCCTTGAAGCCCTGCCTCGGTCATCTCGAAGAGCCCGATCTCTCCTGTCGGACCGTAGCGGTGCTTCGAAGCCGAGAGCAGGCGCAAGGAGTGATGGCGGTCGCCTTCGAACGACAGCACAGTGTCGACAAGGTGCTCGAGCGTGCGCGGCCCGGCGAGCCCACCGTCCTTGGTGACGTGGCCGACGAGCACTGTCGCGACACCCAGTGTCTTCGCGTAGCGGACCAGCCGGCCCGCGCACTCGCGCACCTGGCTGGGCGACCCGGCCTGGGACGGACAGGCCCGGTCGGACACGGCCTGGATCGAGTCGACCACGAGCATCGACGGCTCGAGCTGTCCGGCCGCGCCGATCACGGCGTCGAGGTCGGTGGTCGCCAACACGTAGCAACCATCGACGGCGGCCTGGAGACGCCCGGCCCTGCGCCTCACCTGCTCGCCGGACTCCTCCGCCGCGATGAGAAGCGACGTCCTGCCCTGGCCGGCCGCGCTCGCGAGTGCCTGCAGCACCAGCGTGGACTTGCCGACTCCGGGCTCGCCGCCGAGCACCGTCACCGACCCGGCGACCAAGCCGCCCCCGAGAACCCGGTCGAGCTCGCCGATGCCGGTCGCCACGGCGACGGCGCCGTCCGGGCTGATGGTCTGCAACGGCAAGGGCGCTTCGCTCGGGCCGCAGACGGACGGCCGCGACAAGCTCGTGAGGCCTCTCGAGCCCTCCCCAAGTGTGGGCGGTGGGACGACCTCCTCGACGAGGGTGTTCCACTCACCGCAAGCCGGGCAGCGGCCCGACCAGCGGGAAGTCACCTGCCCGCAGGCCTGGCAACGGTGCAGCGACTTCGGACGCGTCATACCTCGAGGCTACGAGCCGGGTGTCACACTCACGGGGCACTCGGAGCACGAGATGCGCCGGGCGTCGAGTCCGGCGCCGAGTTGCTCAGGAGTCGGCGCCGGCCCCTGCGAATTCGACTGTCGGGGGCTCGAAACCCTCGATGGCGCGGAAGACGAGCGCACCGTCCTCCTCGTCGACGATCACCGTCTCTCCCACCCGGAACTCCTTCCAGAGGATCTTCTCCGAGAGCGGGTCCTCCACGAGCTGCTGGATGGCACGGCGCAATGGCCGCGCGCCGAGCTCGGGCTCGTAGCCCCTGGCGGCGATGAACCTCTTCGCGGCGAGCGTGAGCTCCAAGCCGATGCCCTGCCCTTCGAGCTGGTCGCGAACTCGGCGGATCATCAGCTCCACGATCTCGACCACCTCGTCCATGGTCAGCTCGTGGAACACGATGACCTCGTCGATGCGGTTCAGGAATTCGGGCCGGAAGTGGTTCTTCAGCGCCTCCTGGACGCGCTGCTTCATCCGCTCGTAGGTGACCGACTCGCTCGTCTTCTGGAAGCCGAGCGAGAGCTTGCGCAGGTCAGATGTCCCCAGGTTCGAGGTCATGATGAGCACGGTGTTCTTGAAATCGACGGTGCGTCCCTGGGCGTCGGTGAGCCGGCCGTCCTCGAGGATCTGCAGGAGGGTGTTGAAGATGTCGGGGTGCGCCTTTTCGATCTCGTCGAAGAGAACCACCGCGAACGGCTTGCGCCGGACGGCCTCGGTGAGCTGGCCGCCTTCCTCATAGCCCACATAACCGGGAGGCGACCCGACGAGGCGGCTCACGGTGTGCTTCTCCATGTACTCGCTCATGTCGAGCTGGATCAGCGAGCCCTCGTCCCCGAAGAGCAGCTCGGCGAGCGTCTTGGCGAGCTCGGTCTTGCCCACACCCGTGGGGCCGAGGAAGATGAACGAGCCGCTCGGCCGCTTGGGGTCCTTGAGGCCGGCGCGGGTACGCCGGATCGCCCGCGACAAGGCGTTGATCGCGTCCTCCTGGCCCACCACCCGCTTGTGGAGCTCCTCCTCGAGGCGCAGCAACCGCGCGGTCTCCTCCTCGGTGAGCTTGTAGACGGGGATCCCGGTCCAGTTCGCCAGCACCTCGGCGATGACGTCCTCGTCGACGACGTCGAAAAGCTCCTCGCCCGCGGCACGCCAGGAGACGTTGAGCGCCGCCTTGCGCTCGAGGGCGTCGCTCTCCTTGTCGGCGAGCTTCTTGGCCTCCTCGAAGTTCTGCCGCCCAATGGCGGCGTCCTTCTCGTGGCGGATCTTGGACAGCTCCGCGTCGATCTTGCGGTGCTCGGGGGGCGTGGACATGCGGCGGATGCGCAGGCGCGAACCCGCCTCGTCGATGAGGTCGATCGCCTTGTCGGGCAGGAAACGGTCCGAGATGTAGCGGTCGGCGAGGTTCGCCGCGGCGACCAGGGCCTGGTCGGTGATGGTCACCTGGTGGTGCTTCTCGTACCGGTCGCGAAGGCCTCTCAGGATCTCGATCGTGTGTGCCAACGATGGCTCCTCGACCTTGATCGGCTGGAAGCGCCGCTCGAGGGCGGCATCCTTCTCGAGATGCTTGCGGTACTCGTCCAAAGTCGTCGCGCCGATCGTCTGGAGCTCACCGCGGGCGAGCATCGGCTTGAGGATCGAGGCGGCGTCGATCGCACCTTCGGCCGCGCCGGCACCAACGAGGGTGTGGAGCTCGTCGATGAACAGGATGATGTCGCCGCGGGTCCGGATCTCCTTGAGGACCTTCTTGAGACGCTCCTCGAAGTCACCCCGGTAACGGCTGCCGGCGACCAGTGCCCCGAGGTCGAGGGTGTAGAGCTGCTTGCCCTTCAGCGTCTCAGGGACGTCGTCCTCGACGATTTGCTGGGACAACCCCTCGACGATGGCGGTCTTGCCGACACCTGGCTCGCCGATGAGAACCGGGTTGTTCTTCGTGCGCCGTGACAAGACCTGCATCACGCGCTCTATCTCCCGATCGCGGCCGATCACGGGATCGAGCTTGTGCTCACGCGCCAGCTGGGTCAGGTTCCGGCCGAACTGGTCGAGAAGCGGCGAACCGGCGGGACTGTCCGAGCTAGGTGAGCCCTGGGCAGCAGCCGCACCCTCCCGGCCCTGATATCCCGAGAGCAGCTGGATGACCTGCTGGCGCACCCGGGGCAGGTCGGCACCGAGGCTGACGAGGACCTGGGCGGCGACGCCCTCGCCCTCGCGAACCAACCCGAGCAGCATGTGCTCGGTGCCGATGTAGTTGTGACCGAGCTGGAGCGCCTCGCGGAGGGACAGTTCGAGGACCTTCTTGGCCCGCGGCGTGAACGGCGGAGATCCGGTCGGGGCCGACCCGGCGGGCCCGATGGTCTCCTCGACCTTCTCGCGAACGGCCTCAAGGGAGATGCCGAGAGACTCGAGCGCCTTTGCGGCGAGTCCCTCACCCTCGTGGATGAGGCCGAGCAGGATGTGCTCGGTACCGATGAAGCTGTGGTTCAAGAGGCGTGCTTCCTCCTGAGCCAGGACCAGCACCCTCCGTGCCCGATCGGTAAATCGCTCGAACAACTCAGACTCCCTTGTGGTCTTCCCTTGACGGGAAGTCTACCGGTCCGGTGCGCGAAAACCCGCCGCCACGGAAGCTGACTCTCCCCTTTAGCATCGGACTGCGGCAGCCCAACCCTTAGCAGATCGGCTTGCGCCAGACTGAGCGGCCGCGTAGGAGCCGATGAAGACCGACATTGGCGGGGCGTGTCGACCGGGGTCGGCCGGGCAAGCCAGCTCAATTGAGCTGGTGAGAAGGGGTGACTAGAGTGCTGAATATCGATGGGGTGGGCGCCAGGCTTCCGGCTCGGTGCCCCTTGGCGTAAGGTGGCGGACTTGGTGAGCAGCCCGGACCCCTTCGACCTTCCCATCCGCGAGCAGGATCTCGCTCGGCTCGAACTGTGCCTGCGGAACTCGGTCATCGGTGAGGACCCGTTCCTCAACGAGGTCGCGACCCACCTCATCCAGGCGGGCGGAAAGCGGCTGCGGCCCTCCCTCACGATCGCCGCCGCCTACCTTCGAAGTGGCGAGGTGACAACGGACACGCTCCTCGGAGGGGTGTCAGTCGAGCTGGTCCACCTGGCTTCCTTGTACCACGACGACGTCATGGACGAGGCGACCCGGCGGCGCAGCGTCGAGAGCGTGAACGCCCGCTGGGGCAACCTCGTCGCCATCGTGGCGGGAGATTTCCTGCTCGCCCGGGCAGCTGAGATCGCGGCGGGGCTCGGCACCGAGGTCGCCGGACTGCTGGCGGCCACGCTCGCCCGGCTCTGCCAGGGACAGGTGGCCGAGGTGCGGGCCGCCTACAAGATCGAGAGGGACGAGACGGACTACTTGAGCGGCATCTCGGACAAGACGGCCGCGCTGATGTCGACCGCGTGCCGGATCGGTGCGCTCACCGCCGGACTCGACCGGACCCAGATCGACGATCTGTCGGACTTCGGCGAGGCCTTCGGCATGGTCTTTCAGATCCGCGATGACGTCCTCGACGTCGTCGCCACGGAAACCGAGCTCGGCAAACCACCCGGGCAGGACCTCGCCGAGGGGATCTACACCCTCCCGGTCCAGCGCGCCCTCCTCGATCCCGCCGTCGGACCGAGGCTCCGCGACCTGTTGGGCCACCCTCTCGACCACGCCGAGCGGGAGGAGGCAAGGGCACTCGTCGCCGCCTCGCCGGGGATCTCTGCCGCTCACGAGATCGCCCGCGGCTATGCCAGGGCCGCGGCCGCGGCCGCCGAGCGGCTCGGCGAGGGCGTCATCCCCAAGGCGCTCGTCGAGTTCGGCTACAACGTCGTCGACGATCTCGAGCACACAGCGGCGACAGTTCTCGCCCCCAGCTGATCCAACCGGGCCGCCCGGCTGAACATCAGCCCGCCCGGCTGGTCACACCGGCCGCCCGGCTGAACGATGGCTCAAGTGTCGGCCTCGCCCCGCCCCGACGTGCCGGCCTGGGACTCCGGCGGCTTCTCCTCGGGTCGCAGAGCCGGGAAGAGCACCACCTCCCTGATGTTCGCCACGTCGGCGTAGAGCATCACGAGCCGGTCGATCCCGAGCCCCAGCCCGCCGGTCGGGGGCAGTCCGAGCTCGAGCGCGCGTAAGTAGTCCCAGTCGATGACCATCGCTTCCTCGTCACCGAGGGCCCGCTCGCGCTCCTGATCCTCGAAACGTGCCCGCTGATCGTCGGGGTCGGTGAGCTCGCTGAAGGCATTGCCGAGCTCGCGCCCGGCGATGATGGGCTCGAAGCGCTCGACCCAGCCAGGCTTGGAGCGGTGCGCCCGGGCGAGCGGTGAAACCTCCTGGGGGTAGTCGCAAACGAAGACCGGCCCCCACAGTGCCGCCTCGGTCGTCTTCTCGTAGATCTCCAAGATGAGCTTGCCCGGGCCGTACCAGGACTCGAAGGGGACCCCGAGGCTCGCCGCCACGCGCTGGAGGTTCTCCACTCCCATCGACAGGTCGACCTCGACCCCGGCATGCTCGGCGATGAGCTCGACAAGACTGGCGCGGCGCCACGGCGGGGTCAGGTCGACCTCGCGACCTTGATATGGGATCACCGTCGTGCCGAAGAGCTCTTCGGCCGTGCCGCCGACGACGTCCTCGAAGATCACCATCATGTCGGTGTAGTCGGCGTAGGCCTGGTACAGCTCGAGCATCGTGAACTCCGGGTTGTGCCGCGGCGACAGCCCCTCGTTGCGGAACGTCCGCCCGATCTCGAAGACACGCTCGATCCCACCGACAACGCACCGTTTCAAGTAGAGCTCGGTGGCGATCCTCAGGTACACGTCGGCGTGGAGCGCGTTGTAGTGGGTGACGAACGGCCGCGCCGTCGCGCCGCCGGCGACGGGGTGCAGCACCGGCGTCTCGACCTCCACGAAACCGGCAGCACCGAGACGGCGCCGGATGGAGGCGACAACCTTGGACCGCAGCAAGAAGATGTCGCGCACCCCCTCGTTGGCCCACAGGTCGAGCTCGCGCTGGCGGTAGCGGATGTCAGGGTCGCTGACGCCATGCCATTTGTCGCCAAAGCCACGGCGGGCCGGTGCGAGCAGCTCCCAGGCGGCCACCTTGACCGAGAGCTCACCCCGGCGAGTCCGGACCACCTCGCCTGATACCCCGATCCAGTCACCCAGCGAAAGACGGCAGAAATCCTCGAAGTTCGGCGTCAGCGCCGCCAGGGCGAACAGCTGGATGCTCCCCGTCCAGTCCCAGAGCTCAGCAAAAGCAAGCTTCCCCTGGGGACGGGACCGCATCAGGCGGCCAGCGGTGGCCACGTTGACGCCCGATTCCTCGCCTGGCTCGAGATGGGCGAAGGAACGGGCGACGTCCCCCGCCCCCGATGTCGTCTCGAAACGGTACGGGATCTCCTTCACGTCTCTCTCTCACTTTCGTCCCGCGCCACGTTGCGGTCGAACACCAGGCGCAGCCCGTGCAGGGTGAGCCACGGCTCATGGTGCTGGATC
This sequence comes from Acidimicrobiales bacterium, assembly GCA_052146595.1. GTDB lineage: Bacteria > Actinomycetota > Acidimicrobiia > Acidimicrobiales > Bog-793 > Fen-455. The sequence continues at coordinate 30,752 of JBKQMT010000163.1, read as the reverse complement.
GTTTCCGACAAGGGCGTGATCAGGCCCGCCAGGCCACCGGTCGCAATGATCGTCGACGGCCCGAGCTCCGCGGAGATGCGGCGGCACATCGCATCGACGAGCCCTGTGTAGCCATAGACCACGCCGGACTGGATCGACTCGACCGTCGACTTGCCGATCACGTTGCGGGGCTCTACCAGCTCGACGCGGCGCAGTGCGGCGGCGTGCTCGAAAAGGGCGTTCACGCTGATCTCGATCCCGGGGGTGATGGCCCCTCCGGCATACTCGCCGGCCGCGGTGATGGCGTCAAAGGTCGTAGCCGTGCCCATGTCCACGACGATTGCCGGCCCTCCGTACAAGTCGAGGGCGCCAACGGCGTTGGCAACCCGGTCGGCACCGACGTCCTTCGGGTTGTCGTAGAGAATCGGCATGCCCGTTCGGATCCCCGGCTCGATGACGACGAGGGGGACGTCGAACCAGATGCGCGCCATCTCCCTGACGGCAGCTGTGACCTCCGGCACCGAGGAGGACACGACCATCCCGTCGACGCTGTCGCCGGGCGTGGCACCGGTGAAGCTGAGCCCCACGAGACTCAACAGCTCGGTCACGAGGAGGGCGTACTCGTCTGCGGTGCGGTCGGCGACCGTCGCAAGACGCCAATGCTGAAGCAGGCCTGCCAATTCACCGGGCTCGCCCGCCGGTGGGGCCTCACGCCCGGTCGCAATCGTGAGCTCGACGCCGTCGCGAGCTCGCCCGGGCGCCGTTCCCGTGGCAGGCGAGGTGAAGAGCCCGATCACCGTCTGGGTGTTGCCCACATCGATAGCTAGCAGCATGACGTCTCTGTCTACTTCAACACGGGGCTATTCATCGCACGCAGCTACCTGTCGCCGCCGGACACCCTAAGGTGGCATGGGAGTGGTGACAGTCACCCCAACCGGCAGCGCCGGCGTGCGGCGTTAGCGCGCGCCCATGCGGTCCAGGCTCTCCCACGGCGATGCCCGGCTGCTCGCCGGCGGCGCCCTTTTGACTGCCGGGTCGGCCGCCACCCGCTATTCGCACGTGGGCCGTGTCGTGCCGTTCATCGTGTCCGCGGTGGCTCTCGGCTTCCTCGCCGCCGTCGTGGGCCGCAGCGTCGACCGTCTCGGGGATCGTCTCGGCTCGGGAATGACCGGCGTCGTGCAGTCCGCGCTCGGCAACCTTCCCGAGCTCTTCTTCGGGATCTTCGCGCTGCGCGCGGGCCTCGTCGGCGTCCTCCAGGCGGCGCTCATCGGCTCGATACTCGCCAACGTGCTGCTGGTCCTCGGCCTCGCCTTCATCGTCGGGGGCCTGAGACACGGGACGCAGCGCTTCTCGGCAGACAGCGTCCGCCTCGTCGTCGTGCTGCTCGTGCTCGCCGTGTCGGTCCTCATGATCCCGACGCTCGGCGTGCATCTGGACCTCGCCCTCAGAGAGCACAAGATCGCCCTTTCCGACATCGCCGCCGCCGTGCTGCTGGCGGTCTTCGTGCTCTCGGCGCCCACATCGGTTCGCCGGGAGGCGCCCCTAGAGGGCGCCGATCCGGCCGAGACCGGAGGGGCCGACGCCCATGGCCCGGGCCGGTCGAACGACAGAGCCGGCGCCAGGACTCCGGCTTGGTCGATCTCGCTCGTGGTCGCGACTCTGCTCGTGTCCAGCGTCGCGGCCGCCTTCGTCTCGGACTGGTTCGTCGTTGCTCTGAACCCGGCCCTCTCCGCCATGCACATGTCACAGGCCTTTGCCGGCCTTGTAGTCGTGGCAATCGCCGGCAATGCCGTCGAGAACGTCGTCGGCGTGCAGCTGGCGGCGCGCAATCGCACTAATTACGCCCTCTCTGTGATTCTGCAGAGCCCCGTGCAGATAGCTCTTGTGCTCATGCCCGCCCTGGTGCTTCTCTCTCCGGTTATAGGCGGAGCTCAGCTGACTCTGGTCCTGTCGCCGTTTCTGGCGGTCGTCCTCGCGCTCACGACCCTCGTCGCAGCCGTCGTGGTGCTGGACGGCGAGTCGACCTGGCTCGAAGGAGCCTGCCTGGTGGGCCTCTACGTCGTGATCGCGGCCTCGTTCTGGTGGGGCTGAGCGCCCGCCGGCCGAAGCCTCGGTCCCGCCCTGCCGCAACGACTGGTCCGCCGGTTCGTGGCAAAGGCCGCGTCGAGCTCGACCGAGGGCCTCTCGTAGGGACAGCATGGGTCTCTCATGGCCCGTGCTGATCGTCATCCAGCCGTTCGTTACAACCTGCCCGCGTGGCTCAGGATCCGTCCCGAGACCAGGGCCGATCACGCCTCGGTGTCGGCCGTCGTGTTCGCGGCGTTCGGGTCCGAAGACGAGCCCACGCTGGTGGAGGCCATCCGTGCCTCCCCAGAGTTCTTGCCTGACCTCTCGCTGGTCGCCGAGGTCGCCGGACAGGTCGTCGGTCACGTGATGATCAGCTACGCGGCGATTTGCGACGGCGGCGCTCAGACTCGAGTCGCCCTCCTCGCCCCCTTGGCCGTGGCGCCGGAGTTCCACTGCCGGGGCATAGGGTCAGCCCTGGTCCGCCGGGTGACGGCGCTCGCCGAGGATCGTGGAGAGCCGGTTGTCGTCCTCGAGGGAAGCCCGGTCTTCTACGGGCGTCTGGGTTTCGAGTACTCGGTGCCCTACGGCATTCACCTCCCCCTTCCCCCCTGGGCGCCCGCCGAGGCTTCCCAGGTGCTGCGACTGCGCAACTACTCGGCCGCCGCCCGGGGGCAGGTCGTCTATCCGCCCGCGTTCAACGGCGTGGACAAGCACTGAAGATCTGTAGCTTGACGCCATGGACTCTCCAACCTGGTCGGATCTTTCCCAAGCGCTCACGAGGATGCTCGGGCTCACCACGCCTCCGATCGCCATCACCTTCGCCACCGGCGTCCCCGACGGCGTGGAGGCCTACGCGGGAGCGAAGCCGCCGCCGGCTCCCGACGGGAGGACGGGGCCGGTCCCGGCCGGTTGCGTGTTCTGGACCAAGGCGATCGACCGGACCTTCTCCACGGTCGCTAGCGACCACGCCAATTGCAGCGTGGGCACACTCGTGCACGGCTTTGCCGGTCTCGACGAGGTGGCGGGCAACTCCGACGTCGCCGCGCTCGTCGACTCGGGCTGGGTCACGATGGAACAGGTCCCCGACATCCCGACGGTGCGCGACCGACCCGGCTCGGTCACCTACGGGCCGCTTGCCGAGACGTCCGGCACACCGGACGTGGTCCTCATCCGGATCAAGGCTGGACAACTCATGGTCGTGGCTGACGCCGTGCCGGGGTTGCAGATCGGTGGCAAGCCGCAATGTCGGGTCGTTGCCCTCGCCAAGGAGCGAGGCGAGGTGGCGGCGAGCCTCGGCTGCACGCTCAGCCGTGCCCGCATGGACCAGCCGGAGGACGAGATGACCTGCGCCATTCCTGGAAACCGCCTGGCAGAGGTCGTGCGTCGTGTCGAGACGACGTCCCGGATCGACGCCGTCGCCGAGTCCTACGCGGCCGCGGACCTGAGGCGTTTCGCCGAGAGCTGAAACGTTTCGCCGAGGCATGAGGGCGCGGGGCGCCCTCGCCGGTGCCTGCGGCCTTGGCTACTTCTTGGCGGCCTCGTAGTAGGGGTTGGTGCCCGAGGCGTGGTCAGTCACGTCCACGATGTTCACTATCTCGGGCACGCTCTCGCGGATCGCCACCTCGATGCCCTGGCTGAGCGTCACCGCCGCCAGGCCGCAACCGGCACACCCACCTGACAGGCGCAGATAGGCGGTCTCCTCCTCGACCGCCACCAGGTCCGCGCGACCGCCGTGGGCTGCGATGGCGGGGTTGATCTGCTCCTCGAGGACCTGGAGCAGGCGCTGGGCCACGTCCCCGCTCAGGTCCGGAGGCGGGCCGCTCATGGCGGGGCTCTGGCGAGTGGGAAGCGGTCGGTTCGGGTTCCTGATGACCATGCCGCCCCCGTCTTCGTCCGGGCTCAGGTCGAGCACCGAGCCCCGCAGGCGGTCGACGCTCTGGCTCGGCACGATCAGGGTGAGACCGTCGAGATGGTCGATCCAGTCTCCCGGCGCGGCGTCGGAAGTGGCCTGGAAGTACATGTCGTAGGCGTAGGCGTCGTCGTGAGCGCCACTTATCTCAACGCAGAGGGCGAGCGACTCGGGGGCGGCCTCGCCGGCTCTCAGCTCGAGGATCTCGGCCAGGGCGGGCGCCGTCAGACGAAGGATCGGGACGCCGTCGCTACCGCTGTTGCCGCTTTCGCTCATCGGATGTCCTCAGGGAAGGGTGTGAGTGACCCATGTTACGGCCGTGGTCCGGCAAAGCCGCCCGGACCGGGCACGGGCCGCCTCGCTATAGCGTGCCAGCGTGCGCATCCTGCTTGTCTCGACCTATGAGCTCGGGCACCAACCCGTGCACGTCGCCTCCCCGGCTGCGGCGCTGCTGTCACGAGGCCACGACGTGCGCGCGGTCGACGTGTCGGTCGAGCCTTGGGACCGGGCCCTCGTGGAATGGGCGGACCGCGTAGCCTTCTCCGTGCCCATGCACACGGCGATGCGGATGGCTGTCGCCCTCGCAGCTTCGGTACGTGCACAGCGCCCTGAGCTCCCGATCTGCTTTTACGGGCTGTACGCCGCCATGAGCCAGGACGCGAGGACCGCCGCCATTGCGGACCTCGTGATCGCCGGCGAGTACGAGCCGGCCCTGCTCGCGTGGGCGGACGAGACCCGTAGTGCTGGTGCGTCAGGTGGCGGCACGGAGGTGGTGGTACATCTCGGCCGCAGCGGCTTTGCCACTCCGACGCGAGATCTGTTGCCCTCGCTGAAGAGCTACGCCCGGCTCGTCCTCGGCGACGAGGAACGGCTCGCGGCTGCAGTAGAGGCGAGTCACGGCTGCTCGCACCGCTGCCGGCACTGCCCACTGCCGGTCGTTTACAACGGGCGCCTCCGCGTCGTGCCCGAAGACCTCGTGGTCGCCGACGTTTCCCAGCTCGTTGCCATGGGCGCAAGGCACGTGACCTTCGCCGACCCTGACTTCTTGAACGGCCCCAATCACGCCGTGCGCGTCGCCCAGGCCGTCCACTCGAGCTTCCCGGATCTGAGTTTCGACTGCACCACCAAGGTCGAGCACATCCTCGCCCACGAGGACCTGTGGGCCACCATGGCCGAGGCTGGGTGCCTGTTCGTCGTGTCGGCTTTCGAGTCAGTCGACGACAAGTCCCTGCGCATCTTGGACAAGGGGCACACGGCCGCGGACGAGAGCGCGGCTGTGATCCTCCTGCGACGCCACGGGATCGAGGTCCGCCCCTCGTGGCTGCCTTTCACACCTTGGACGAAGACGGCCGAGCTCGTCGACATGCTCGATTTCATCGTCGCCCACGACCTCGTGAACAACGTCGACGCCGTTCAGTACACGATCCGGCTCCTGCTCCCCGAGGGCTCCCTGCTTCTCTCGGCGCCCGAGGTGAAGGCCCGGCTCGTGCACTACGACCCCGCCCTGCTCAGCTGGGCCTGGACCGCCGCAGAGGCTGGGCTCGACCACCTGCAGGCAGAGCTGGCGGCACTCGTCGAGTCGTCCGGCACTGGAGCCAGGGCGCTCGGAACCGGGGAGATCTTCGCCGAAGTGCAGGATCGTGTCCGGGCGAGCAGGCCGGGCCACACCGAGAGCTCCAGCATCTCCGGACCGCGTGGCGCAAGCGCGTCGACGGGGCCGAGCGGACCGAGACCCAGGCTAAGCGAGCCCTGGTTCTGCTGCAGCGAGCCCACCTCGACCCAGCAGGAGGCGGTGAGCGCGGCGACGAGTTACGGGCCCCGCTGACGACCCGCTGACAGGCCAGCTCGCGAGGATGGGACGGCAAGCGGGGATCCATCCCCCCGTCATGGACGCCGCTCGGGACGGCGCCGGTCGCACGCCCACCCGTGGGTCAGACCGAGGGCGCGCCTGGCGACCAAGGTCAGGAGCGGCCCGGGGCGGGCGGTCATGTGCAAGGCGGGCGTGCTGGCAGCCAACGCGTGGGTCAGGTCCTCATCCGCGTCGCCATACTCCAGTACCGCCGCGTCCGCCTGGCTCAGACTGCGTCGCCGGCTGCCGAGCTCGCTTAGCCGACGGCGGCGGCTCATCCGGCCGCGGTGACGACCTCGAGATCGAGCCCTATGTCGAGCGCCAGGACCGAGTGGGTCAAGGCACCGACAGAGATCACGTCTGCCCCGGCACCGGCGTAGGCAGCGACGTTCGCGAGGTTGACACCCCCTGAGGCCTCGACCAGGACAGAACGAGCGGCTCCGCGCGGGTGGGCGCGCACGAGCTGCACGCAGGCGCGCACCTCGTCCGGGCTCATGTTGTCGCACATGACGAGCGTCGCCCCGGCATCGAGCGCCTCTCTCACCTGGTCGATGCTGTCGCACTCGACCTCGACCATGCGACCTGGCCAACGCTCCAGGGCCTTGCCCACCGCTTCTGAGATGGAAAGCCCGCCCAGATGGTTGTCCTTGATCAGCACGCCCTCGGAGAGACTCCCGCGATGGTTGGCCGCGCCACCCGCCCTCACGGCCGCCTTCTCGAGCGCGCGCAGTCCCGGGGTCGTCTTTCGCGTGTCCCAGATCCTCGTCGCCGGGTTGGCCCCGCGGGCGGCCTCGACGTAGCGGCGGGCAGCGGTCGCGACACCGGAGAGATGGCTGAGGAAGTTGAGCGCGGTCCGCTCCGCTGTGAGCACCGAGCGCAACCGTCCCTCGATGCGCCCGATCACTGTGCCCGCGCCGATCTCGACACCGTCGCCCATGAGCCAGGTCACCTCGAGATCCGGGTCGACCTGGACACAGGCCTGCTCGGCGCAGCGCGTGCCGGCGAGCACCCCCGCGACCCGCGCCACGAAGGCGGCCCGGGCACGGGTTCTCTCCGGCACCAGCCCCGCCGACAAGTCCCCGATCGGAAGGAGGTCCTCGGCGAGCGCGATCGCCACGGCCTCGCGGACCGCCGCCATCGGGGGCTGAACGTCGTCACGGAGACTCGGGGCCGTCACGGTTCTGGCACCAACGAGCCGGCTTGCGACCTGCCTGCGCTCGGTCGAGGCGGGCGTGTCCCGTGCGACAGCCGGCAGCGGAACCCGGGTGACGTCTCAGGGAAGTCCGAGCGTGCGTGCGAACCACGCGTCTCTTCGCGCGCCGTCGCCGCCTCGAGCAAGGCTCTGGCGACATCGGTCAGGTTCCGCACCTCGGAGGTGGCTCGGTCCACGCTGGCGGCGAGCTCCGCCACGACACCGGCAACGGCCTCTGCGGCCCTTGCCAGCGAGGAGGCGTCTCTCACAACCCCTGCCCAGTTGGTCATCGCGCTCTGGAGTGTGCTGCGCTGTGCCTCGGCCCTGGCGTCCTCACCGGGGAAGACACCGATGCGCCACGGTGAGATCTCGGGGTGATCCGGCCCGCAGCGGCAATCTGCGACCGGCCGTACTGGAATGGGAGCAGCCGGATCCCCACTCGACATGGGACCGGCCGCTTGCTCCTCCAGCCCGGCAAGCGCGCCCGTAGGCTCGGGGCCCTTTCGGCCTGACAGGATCGCGTCGACGCAGCGGGCTCCGAAGACCATCCCCTCCAGCAGCGAGTTCGAGGCGAGTCGATTCGCCCCGTGAACTCCGGTGCAAGCCACCTCGCCTGCCGCCCAGAGGCCGGGAAGCGCCGTGGCACCATCGAGATCCACGAGCACACCTCCGGACAGGTAATGCGCGGCCGGGGCGACCGGTAGCCAGTCGCGGGCCGCGTCGAACCCGGCCTCCGCCAGGGAGGCCGCTATCGTCGGGAACCTTCGCCCGAAGTCCTCGAGCCCCGTCGCGTCCAGCCACACGTGATCGCTGCCCTCCTCGGCCATCTTGACGGCGATCGCCCGGCTCACGAGGTCCCTGGGCAGGAGCTCGTCGACGAAACGATCGCCGGCGTGGTCGCGCAACAGTGCGCCGTGGCCACGGAGCGCTTCGGAGATGAGCGGGCGCGGCATGGCCGCATGGTGAAGCGCTGTCGGATGGAACTGGACGAATTCCACGTCGGCGACAGGGACTCCGGCGCGCAACGCCATCGCGATCCCGTCGCCGGTCGCCTCCGTCGGGTTGGTCGTGACCGAGTACATCTGCCCGGCGCCACCGCAGGCGAGCAGGACGTGGGAGGCCTCGATGCGCAGCAGGTCGCCAGAGGGGTCGAGGGCGACGACGCCCGTGCACCGTTCGCCTTCGGTTACGAGATCGAGGGCGAACCAGTTCTCGAGGATTGCCGCGGCACTGTCGCGCACTGCCTCCACGAGCGCTCGCTCCACCTCGGCACCTGTGGCGGTCCCGCCCGCGTGCAACACGCGGGCCTTGGAATGGCCGCCTTCCCTGGCTCTCGACAGCCGGCCCCCGGGCACTCTGTCGAAGACCGCGCCGAGGGCGATCAGCTCGTGAACCCGCTCGGAGCCCTCGTCGACGAGGACGCGGACCGCGGCCTGGTCGCACAGGCCGGCTCCGGCGCGAAGCGTGTCCGCCAGGTGGAGGTCGGTCGAGTCCTCGTCGCCGGGCAGCACAGCGGCGATGCCGCCCTGCGCCCAGCGCGTCGTCGACTGCTCGAGCTCGCCCTTTGTGAGAACACCGACACGGGTCGCGCCGAGCTGGGCGAGGCGAACTGCCGCGGAGAGCCCCGCCACACCGCTGCCGACGACGAGGACGTCGAGGCGCGGGAGCTGGCTCACGCCGTGATGCGCCGGCCGCGGCGCCAGGACCGGCTGAACGGCCTCGATGTCATGCCCGCACCCCCAGGTTGTCGATCAGGCGGACAGGCCCAACGTACGCAGCTATGAGGAGCCGGAGATCGCCCGCGAGCCGGGGGGGGCTTTCGAACGTGAGCGGATCCACCACCACTGCATAGTCCAATTCGACCCGCCGCTCAGCGGCGACCACAGCGGCCATCGTCTCTTCCACCTGCGCCCTCTCCCTCTCACCCTCGGCCACGCAAGCCCGCCCTGCCACGAGCGCCTTGAATAGCACAGTCGCCGCCCGCCGGTCGTCGGGCTCGAGTCGGCGGTTGCGGCTGGAGCAGGCGAGGCCATCGGGCTCGCGCACGGTCGGGCAGGCGACGATCTCCGCGTCGACATCGAGATCTGCGACAACTTTGCGCACGACGGCCAGCTGCTGGAAGTCCTTCTCACCGAAATACGCCCGGCAATGCCCGGCAAGAGACAGCAGCTTGGTGACCACCGTGGCGACGCCGGCGAAATGGCCCGGGCGCGAGGCACCTTCGAGGCGGTCGGCGAGCGGCCCGGGCTCGACTCTCGTCTCTGGTGCTCCGCCCGGGTACATCTCGGCCACCGAGGGAGCGAAAACGATCCCGGCACCGCTCGCCTTGGCCAAGGCGAGGTCCTGCTCCAGATTGGACGGGTAGCGGGCCAGATCCTCGGCAGAGGAGAACTGGAGCGGGTTGACGAAGATGCTCACCGCCACGAGGTCACAATCGGAAACCGCGGCCCGCAACAGCGCCAGGTGCCCCGCGTGCAAGGAGCCCATCGTGGGAACGAGCCCGACTCGGGCGCCTGTCGCCCGCGCGAGACAGCTCGCCTGGCGAAACCCGTGGCGAGTGCTGACTACCTCCACGAGCTGTTCCGGCCGGCAGCCGCGAGGGCGCCCGCCACGGCCCGCTCGCGACTCACCTCCTCCGTTGCCAGCTGCGCATGCGCAGGTTCGCTCGGATTCGCCGCTGCTGCGGTCGCCAGACGACGGGCAAGGGCAACTCCGGCGTCATAGCCGTCGAGCTCGGCGGGATCGAGCGCCCGGCGGTGCCGCTCGACGGTGGCCCCGTCTCCGCGGGCGGCAGGGCCGGTGAGGGCCGCGGCCGGTCCGAGAAGCCGGACGTCGTCCAGGGCTCCTCGGGCGAGGGGAAGGAAGGCATCGAGGGGAAGCCCTGCCGACGCGGCCACGCGTTGCACCTGGCCGAGGAGCGCCACCAAGTGGTTCGACGCTATGCAGGCGGCGGCGTGGTACCGGGCGCGGGCCTGCTCGGGGATCTCGAGGGTGCACCCGCCCAGCGCCTTGACGAGCTCGATCGCCATCGGGTCCCCGGCCACGGCGAAAAAGCCCCCGGCGCGCAGGCGTGCCGCCCCGATGATCGGGTCGGGAAGGGTCGCGAGAGGGTGCAACGACGCCACCCGCTCATGGGTCGCCAGCACCTCGAGGCCGAGGGCCCCCGAGCAATGAGCCACGACTGTGGACCTAACCGGCCCCACCGCCGCCGCGACGGCGGAGATTGCCTGGTCGGGGACCGCGAGCAAGAGCACGTCGACGCCCACCGCGGCTGAGGAAACGTCGTCGGCGGGCCCGAGAAGCTCTTTCACCTCCACGCCGACGGATGCAAAAGCCGACGCAAAGGCCCGGCCAGCCCGTCCGGGCCCGATGATACGAACCGTCGTCATGATGAGCTCTCTTCGTTCCGGCCCTGTCACCAGGTGCCGTTCGCGTCTCAGTGCGTTCGGAGCCTACCAACCAGGCGCAGGTCCAAAGACGCCGGGTCCGTCTCGGCAAGCCTGGCACGCCAGCCCGGAGGCACCCGCGACGGGTCGAGATCCTCGAGCGGCGCCAGCACGAAGCCGCGTTCGGACATCCTCGGGTGCGGCACCACGAGGTCGGGCTCGGAGATCCGAACGTCGTCGACGAGGAGAATGTCGACGTCGAGCGTGCGCGGCCCGTTGCGGACGGTGCGGACCCGGCCCGCCAGCTCCTCGAGCCCACGCGCGACCTCGAGGAGCTGGCGCGGGTCAAGCTCGGTCTCAAGCCGGACGACGCAGTTCAAGAACCTGTGTTGGCCTTCGGGTCCGCCAAGCGGCGCCGTCTCGTAGACCGGTGAGACCCGAAGGTCGGGATCGATATCCGCCAGGCCCTGCACGGCCAGCGCGAGATACCCCATGCGATCGCCGACATTCGAGCCGAGGGCAAGGAAGACCTCCCTGCTCAAGTCGGCCCGCCGAGGCGTTCGCGCCGTAAGCGCACTCCTGCCGAGACCATGTCCGCGGCGACCGGAGGTCGGAGCTTGCGAACCGACACCGTGACAGCCTGCACAGCCGGGATCTCGAGAATCCCGCTCGCGATCGCCTCGGCGAGCGCCTCGAGCAGGCGGTAACGATGCTGGCCGACGATCGCCATGGCTCTGTCCACGACCTGCGAGTAGTCCACGGTCCGGGCCAGGTCGTCTTCGCGTGCCGCCTCGCCGAGGTCGGCCTCGACCTCCAGATCGACTTCGAAGGGCTGCGGGCTGTCCTGCTCACCCTCGAGCGCCCCGTGGCGCCCGAGCACCCGCAGTCCTCGCAGCTCGATCGTGTCCGCCATCTACGACGGGCCCGCGGCCTGTTCCTCGCCCTCGACGACCAGGAGGGGCTCAGCCCTGCCGGCCCCGTGACCCTGAGGCGCAGCCGATCCGCCGGTCTCGCCGGGGGCCTCGGCCAAAATCAGACCATTCTCGCCCTCCCGCTCTGCTGCCGCCTTGGCGAGATCCACTGGAGTGGCGCCCTCGGGGTGCCCTTCTTCGCCCCGCGGTTCCCCAGCAGCTTTGCCGGCTTCGCCCTCCAGCTCGGTCGGGGCTTCCCCGGCTTCAGCCACCTCGTTCCCCGGCCGCCCCGGGGTCTGCTCGAGCGCGCCAGCCTGGTGGTTATCGGCAGAGGCGAAGCTCCCGACCGGGGGTAGTTCGTCCACCGCAGCGACGATCATCCTTCCGACGGTGCCCATCTGGCGGCGAAGCAGCTGTTCCATCGCCGTGATGGCGCGCGGCCCGTCAGAGAGGATCTCGCTCCAGAGCAAGTAGCCCGCGACCACGCCCATCACGCTGTCGCCGAGCTCCTCCTGGTGGAGCAGCAGGCGCTCGCCGTTGCGCAACCAACCGTGCAACGACGGGTACAACTCGGCGAGGACGTTGCGGGTCTCCGAAGGCGCCGGCATGGGGAACCGGGACCATTCGAGACCGAGCTCCTCGTAGGCGTGGAGGTTGTGGGTCGAGCCGAGCAGTGACACCACCCTCGTGAACCCCTGGGCGCGGAGCCACAACAGCTCCTCCTGACGCCGAACCTTGCGGTGATTGGGCGCGTAGCCCCCTGGTCGCTCGCTCACTGCCAGGTGGTCCTTGATGATCCAGCAGAAGTTCCTCGGGACTATCCCGGCCGCCCAGCGCCCCCTCATGCCGCTGTCTCGCGAAAAAGACGGGCCGCTTGCACGGTCGCGCCGACATCGTGGACCCGCACCAGGGCCGCCCCGCAGGCCATCGCCCACACGGCCGAGGCCAGGGAGCCTTCGAGGCGGGCGCCGGCTGCGAGCGGCGGGACGTCGCCGACCCGGCCGTTGGGAGAACCGCCCGCGCCGAGATGACCGATGAAACCCTTGCGGCTCGTCCCCACGAGCACAGGGACGCCGGTCGCCACCAGCTCGGGGAGCGCCGCCAAGAGCTGCAGGTTGTGACGGACCGTCTTGCCGAAACCGATCCCAGGGTCGATGTAGAGCTCCTCGACGCCGACCGCACGAGCTTCGGCGGCACGCTGGTCGAGAAACTCGCCGACCTCCCGGACAACGTCGTCATAGTGCGGATCTCGCTGCATGTCCGCGGGAGTCCCCTTGCAGTGCATGGCGACGAAGCCGGCTCCGTGCTCGGCCGCTACCGTAGCGAGCCTGGAGGAGACGTCGTTCAGAAGAGTCGCACCAGCGGAGAGGGCGGCATGGGCGACAGACGCCTTGCTCGTGTCGACCGAGACGCGAACCTCGCCCGCGAGCACCTCGATGACGGGTACGACACGGCGGAGCTCCTCGTCGGCTGCGATCGCACTCGCCCCCGGTCGCGTCGACTCGCCCCCGACGTCGACCACGTCAGCCCCTTCGGCCACCATCTCGCGTCCCCGGCGCACGGCCGCCTCGAAGTCCAGGTAGAGGCCTCCGTCGGAGAACGAGTCGGATGTGACGTTCAGCACGCCCATCACGAGGGGGAACACACCCCAAAGAGTAGAGGTTCAGATGCCTCTGCCTCGCACGTGCTCCATGGCTTCTGCCCGAGTCCTCGGGTCGGTGCGGAACAGCCCACGCACAGCCGAAGTGACGGTCACGGTCCCGGGCTTGCGTACACCCCGCATCGACATGCACAGGTGTTCGGCCTCGATCACCACGAGCACGCCTCGCGGGGTGAGGGCCTTCTGGATGGCTTCGGCGATCTGGGTGGTCATGCGCTCTTGGACCTGGAGGCGTCCCGCGACGGCATCGACGACGCGGGCGAGTTTCGAGAGGCCCGTGATCCGCCCGTCCTTGCTCGGGATGTAGGCAACGTGGGCCCTGCCGAGAAACGGCACCATATGGTGCTCGCACAACGACGCGAAGGGGATGTCTCGGACCATGACCATCTCGTCGTGCTCGGCGGCGAATGTGACCGTCAGGAACCGAGCCGGATCTTCACCTGCCTTGTCGAACAGCTCCGCGTACATCGCCGCCATGCGCGCCGGGGTGCGCACGAGACCGTCGCGATCGGGATCCTCGCCGATGGCTGCCAAGAGCTCGCGGACCGCCAGGGCGACCCGCTCCCGGTCGACGGGGCCATGCGGGCGAGCGCTGGGCTGCGGTTCGACACCCGTGTCGGTCATGACCAGGTCCGCCGGCCCAGCAACGCCGTCGCCGGCGGTGAGGTCACTCCGGATCCTCCCCGGCCTTGTAGACGCGAATGTCGGGAAGGTTGCGGTAGCGCTCGGCGACGTCGAGGCCGTAGCCGACGACGAACTCGGGCTCGATGTAAAAGCCGACGTAGGCGAGCTCGAGGTCCGGCCGCGGGGCGACGCTGCGCTTGACGAGCAGCGAGCAGACGGCGAGGCTCTCCGGTCCTCTGGCCAGGAGGCTGTTGCGCAGGTACGAGAGCGTGAGGCCGCTGTCGAGGATGTCCTCGACTATGAGGACGTGGCGACCCGTGAGATCGATGTCGAGGTCCTTCAGGATCCGCACCACGCCGCTCGTCTTCGTGGCCGAGCCGTAGGACGAGACGGCCATGAAGTCGAGCTCGAGCGGCAGGGAGATCTTCCGGGCGAGGTCGGCCAGGAAGATGAACGCTCCCTTGAGCACTCCGACCAAGAGAGGTGGTCGATCGGCGTAGTCCGCCGTGATGGCCTCGCCCAGCTCGGCGACCCGCTCGGCGATCTGCCCGACGGAGAGCACGACCCTGCCCAGATCCGGGTCGGCGTCCCACATGCTCAGGTCGCTGGGCGGTGCAAGATGTGGGCTCCGGTCCGCCCTTCCGGCTCGTTCATCCACTAGGTCGCCCATCTCCGCCGACACTAGCCGGGCGGGCCAAAGCTGTCCGGGTGTCAGCCGGCATCGCCCTCTTCGCACGGCGCTTCGACCGAAGCCTCGAAAGGCGGTTCGAGGCGCAATCTGCCCTGCGATCGCCGGACGCTCCTCCCCGAGCCGACGTCTGCGGCCAGCGCGGCGCCGGCAGCGACCGACAACACGCGCTCGACCGTCGCCAGGTCAGGCGGGTGACCACATCGCAGCCACTCGCGAAGCGCCCGGCGCGCCAAGGGAGCAGGTGCTCTTGCGACCGCCTTGGCGTCGGTGGGATCGAGCGCCGCGGCAAGCTCGGCGAGCAGGGTCGCGTCGTCGGCCAGCAATGCTGCCTGGCGGGCGAGGACCGGTACGACGTCGCGGCCTGCGAGCTCGCAGAGCACAGGGATCAGCTCATGGCGGACGCGGTTGCGCAGGAAGGCCGGATCGCTGTTCGTGGGGTCTTCCACGGGGCGAAGGCCGATCTGTGAGCACAGGCTGTGGGTATCGGCCCGGCGCAGCCGGAGAATCGGATGCCGTGGTCCGGGGCGCATGGCGGCGAGACCGTCCGTGGCAGCACCGCGGAGCAGGTTGAGGAGGACGGTCTCTGCCTGGTCGTCGGCCGTATGACCCGTCGCGGCGGCGGCAGGCAGAGCGCCGAGCCGGGCAGAGCGCGCCCGTGCCTCGAGATTAGGCCCCTGAGCGACGCCGACCCGGTGGACGACGACCTCGACACCGAGGGCGGCGGCAACCTCGTTCACGACGTGTACGTCCTGGTCTGAGCCCTCGCGCAAACCGTGGTCGACATGATGGGCGACGACGTCGCAGTCGGCGGTGACCGCGAGCACGAGCAGGGCGAGGGAGTCGGCCCCCCCGGACACGGCGCAAGCGAGCGGCGACCCCGGTTCGGGGAACGAGCAGCGCCCGATCAGCGGAGCTGCAGCTCGGAGAGCCCGTTCCCGCAGTGGGTGGGTCACCCCGCTCCGAGCGCCAGACCTCGCACCCGTGACGCCCATCTGTCCGGCGACCTGATCTCCGCTGCGCTCGGAAGGTTCTCGGGGCGCTCCCAGGCGAGGGCGAGGAGCTCGGGCCCACCGGTGCGCTCGATCTCCCTCACGAACCGCTCCCCGTCCGCGTACTGACGGAGCTTGGCCTCCAGCCCGATCAGCTGCTGAAACAACCTCGTCAGCCCGCTGGCTGACTCCCGCCGCGCGCGAAGGACCTGGGAAAAGCGCGCCGCGCTCGGGATCAAGTTCGCGGCGGCACGGTCCATAGTCACGTCACCGTGACCTTCGAGCAGGCTCATCATCCCCTGGATCGACCGCAACGTCTCCAGCTGCTCAGGCGACGCGAGCGCCCCCACGAGCCCGGACTCGGCAAGCGGGTTGCGCCCGGAGCGGATGTCGACAGCCATGCGCCCGAGAGCGTCGAGCACCTGGCGCGGGTCGGGTGACGCGATGGCGACGCTTCGTTGCACCAGGTCGAGGAAGTGGGCCCGGAGCCAGGACACACCCGTGAACTGAGCGCGGTGAGTCAGCTCGTGCAACGCGATCCAGAGCCGGAACTCACGTGGGTCGAACCCGTGCCGGCGCTCCAGCGAGACGATGTTCGGCCCCACGTAGTAAACGGCGTCCTGCGGCGAGTCGCCCTCCGCGAAGAGCAGATCGTACTGCCCGAGCACCCGGCCCGACATCCACCCGAGCACCACGCCCATCTCGGCTCCAGCGGCGACCCTGCCCACCGGGCCGAGGAGACCGGGAAGGCTGCGACCGCTCTTGGCGGCACGTTCGAGCACGGGACCGAGCAGACGCCGGAACGAGGAGATGTTGGCGTGGATCCACTCCTCCCGGGTCGCTACCTGCGGCCGGGCCGGCCCGACGAGTGATCGCAGGCCCGTCGATCGTTCCACGAGCGCCTCGGCTTGGGCGGTGACCTCCTGGAAATCCGTCACGAGGGCACGAAGCGTCGCCCAGTCGATCCGGGTGCTGCCCCGCCCCGCCACCCGCCCGGCGACCTGCTCGGCCACGTCCCAGGCAACGGGCTCGGTCGGCTGGCTCATCTCAGCATCGTAGGGCCACCCGGCCCCGAGCTTGGAAGCAGGTCAGAGCTCCGCGCCCTTGGCGATCCCGCCGGTCTTCGACTTCTGCCGGTGCTCGTGGTCGATGGCGGCAGCGATACGCGTGCGAAGCTCTTCGGGAACCTGGTCCCGGCACCGGTTGGCGATGAGCTTGCGCAACTCGGTCTCGAAGCCGAAGGCCCGCAGGCACGGGGCGCAGCGATCGAGGTGCCGGGCGATCACGTCACGACGTTCGGGAGTCATCTCGCCGTCCAAGAAGTGGTACACCCGGTGCAGGGCTTCCCGGCAGTCGATGTTCGTGTCGTCCTTCTCGTCGTTCATCCCAGCTCCATCCGATAAACCAGCCCTACCGAGCCGCGACGAGGCCCCGCGCTACTCCAAAGTCATGTAACGCCTTTTCGAGCGCCCTTCTTCCGCGGTGGAGCCGGCTCATGACAGTGCCGATCGGTACGTCCATGATCTCTGCGATCTCTTTGTAGGAAAAGCCCTCCACATCGGCCAGGAGAACGGTCATGCGGAAGTTCTCCGGCAACGACTCGAGTGCCGCCTTGACCTCGTCGTCGGTGATCCAGGCAAGGGCTTCTTCCTCTGCGCTGCGACCCATGGCGTCGTCGCGGCCGCCCATGCGCCGGAAGAGGTAGAGCTCCTCGACGTCGTCGAGCTCGGTCTCCTCCGGACGCCGGGCGCGCGAGCGGTAGGAGTTGATGAACGTGTTCGTCAAGATGCGGTAGAGCCAGGCCTTGAGGTTCGTCCCCGCTTCGAAGCCGCCATAGCCGCGATAGGCCTTTAGGTAGGTCTCCTGCACGAGGTCCTGGGCGTCCGACGGATTGCGCGTCATCCGGAGCGCGGCCGTGTACAGCGACGCCATGAAGCCGGCGGTGTCTTCAGCGAAGGTCTCCTGATCCGCCACGAGGGCACCCTAGCTCCCAGGTGTCACAACCTGGAGGCGGCCCTCACCCGGGCAGGCCTCCCGGACCCGGCGCGGCCGCGACCGGTCGCTGGCGGGCGACGCCTCCTGGGCGCCGCGGGCGACGGGTCTTGACGTCACGCCTCGCCTCGCGGCTGATCGCCTTCGTGTCCGTCGCGCAGCTCTCCTGTCTCTGCTCAGCCTGCGCCCAAGCAGACGAAGGCGCACGCCGCCAGTGCCTCCCGGGCCGGTTGCGCGCCCGAAGCAAGGTCACCGAACAGGAGCGCGGGCGGGAGCGCCCGCGCTTGGGCGCTCGCAAGTGCACGCGCCAGACCGTGGCCTTTGGCCAGCGCCTCGTGGAGATTGATCATGACCGGGCTCACCCCGTCGTCGGGCACCGGCGCCGCACTCGACACGATCGCCCGCGTCCCCAGTGACAAGAGAGCCGCGCTCGTCCCCATGAGCTCGTCGCCGGGATGAACGGCAGAGCGCCCGGCGTCGCAGGCGGAGAGCACCATCCATCGCGGCGGTCGCCTGATGCGTTCGAGGTCGTAGACGGTAAGCGGGCCGTCAGCCATCTCCAGCGAGGAGAATTGGGCGTTGTCGGCACGAAAGCTCCCATGAGCCGCCACGTGGGCAAGGCGGCGCCCTTCGAAGGCACGTGCGACCGACCGGGCTGTCGCGTCAGGTCCCTGCAAGATGCGCGCCCGCGGGTAGAAGGCCGCCTGGATCCTCCTGATCTCCTCCTCTGCCCGGGCAACCCTCGGCCCGGCGACGAGAACCGCACCCGTGCCTGCTGTCAGTCGCGGCGCTAGAGCCGCCTCGCGCTGGCGGGTGTACCAAAGCGACGCCGAGGGCGAAACCGTGATCGTCCTGCCCCGCAGTGACGGGAGCAACGCCCAGGCGAGGGCGTGGAGAGCGCCCGTGGGCACAACGATGAGATCACGGCCGTCGAGGTCGTAGGCCAACGGTTCGATGAGGAGCTCTGCCAGGCGGTGGCAGGATCGCTCGAGGAGGGCCGCCGCCGCCTCCAGGCTGGGCTGGGAGCCACGGCGGAGGGCCAAGCGACTGAGCGCGAACTGCAGCGTGACGCGCTCGGTCTCGGCCTGCGCGGCGCTGCCGAGGTGCCGAAGGCGGAACCCCTTCCCGTCCCCGAGCACGGCGTGGAGCCGGCCGTCGTGCTCGACGTACTCGACCAGGAGGCGGTCTCCAATCGCCTCTCGCAGCTCGGCCGGGCCCGGGAGCCGGGCCGTCTTGGCGAAGTCTCCTGGCGCGGAGCGGCTGCGCTGGCGGATCGCTGCCTCGAGCCTTCGCTGCTGGTCGACGAGCGCCTGCGCGTCAGCGCCTTCGGGAGAGGCGCGCTCGAGACGAGCCACGGTGTCGCGCAAGGCGGCAAGGAGCCGGGCGAGCCGCTCGTCACTCGGCGGAGTCGCGCGGGGGCTGCCGAGCGTGCCCGCCCGCCACCTCTCCGACCAGCTCAGAACCTGCAACGCCCTTCTCGACTCGAAGGCGAGGCCCAAGCCGAGCTCGGCAAGCTCCGAGACCGTCGTAGCGGTACGGACGCGCAGCTCGGTCGCCCCGAGGGTCGCACGGTGATCCTGTGCGACGGCGAGGCCGGCCCTGAGCGCCGACAGGGCGCTGGATCGATTGCCCGACGCGAGCCGGCCCAAAGCCTCCGCGTGCCAGGCCCGGACCCGTTGCGCCGACGGCCCAGAGCGCACGCGTCCGTCGATGCCGGCCACCAGTGCCTTCGCTGTCACGGTGTCACCTGCCCAAAGTGCGCTACGTGCACCCAGCAAGCGACACTCGAGGCTCGGCAGCGGCCATCCTGCCTGGTGAAGGGTTTTCGCGAGGCCGGCGGCCTCGGCTGCCGTGCGCCTCGGCTGCGTGCCCGCCGCCCAGCGGGACTGGGCCTCGACGAACCGGGCCAGTGCCGCCCATCGAAAGCGTCCCTGCCGCACGAGCCGACGACGCGCTGCTCGGGCGACTGAGCCCGAGACGACCAGGTCCTTCTGGGCGAGGGCGATCTGGCTCAGCAGCAATTGGGCCTCGGCCAGGTCGAGCGAGTTCCCGGCCGCCTCGAGAGCGCTGACGCCGATCTCGATCTGCTGGCGGGCCTCGGGGAGCAACCTCGCCGACAAGAGCAGCTCGGCCCTGTCGATCGACAGGGCCGGGGCGCCCAGCCCTTGCTCGCCGAAGGGGAGCGCCGCTTGGTCGTAACGTTGCAGGGCGGTGGGGACGTCGCCTCTCAGCGCAGACACGTACCCGAGATTGTGCAGCACCTGGGCTGCGGCGATCTCACCTCCGAGCACTCGGTACAGACCCAGGGCCTTCTCGAGGTCCGTCTCCGCAAGGCCGAGCTCGTTGCGGTAGGCGTGGAGGATCCCGCGATTCGAGAGAAGTCGCGCTTCGTTCAGGTGGTCACCAGCGCGGCGGAGGAGCGGAAGGGCGCGCCGGCTGTCGTCCAGAGCCTGGTCGAAGCGACCCATGCGGATGTGAGTGAGGGCACGTTGCACGAGGACCTGGCCGCACATTTCCCGGGGCGCCCGCGCGGCGGCGCGATCGAGCTCGGCCAGCGCTGCCTCGGGGTAGCCGCCTTGCAACAGAACGAGAACCAGGCTCAAGCGCGCCTCCACCGCACGAACACGCAAGTTCCCCGTTTCAGCGATGGCGATCGCTCGCCGCAGGCGCCGCCGCGCTGCGCTCAGCCGTCCGGTCTCACGAGCGACCAGACCGACGGTACGCTGGGCAACCGAGGCGGCTTCCGGCTCGACATGACGGTCGGAGAGCACCTCCAAGGCGGCGGCCTCGGCCTGCAATGGGTAGTTGGCAACTGCAGCCAGGGCTCGTTCGGCAGCATCGAGTGACGCTCTCTCGGTTGGTCCGCTCATCAGCCCGGCTCCCTTCGGGGAACACTCCGGCCGAATCTCAGAGCGTGATCCAGCTCGTGGCGATCGAGTGAGCGGCGGACCTCTTCGGACGGCACCGGAAGCTCACGGGACCCTCCGGCATGGCCGCTACCTGGAAACAGCCGAGCTCGTCGGCCTCGAGGGCCGTGGTGCCACCCCGGTGGCGCAGCTCCACCACGGCGGCCTGCGGTGGCACGACCTGGCCCATCAGGCGCCCGGTGCCGGAGAGCTCCATCTCGAGCGCAAGATCGCCCGCTTCAAATGTCAGCTGCCTCACGTTCCGGCCGCCCCTGACAGCCGCCAGCAGGTCAGCGTCGAGGTTCGAGTCATAGACGAGGGCAGCCGGCTCGTCATCGATGGACCTCAGCCCGAGGCTCGAAGGCCCGTGGGCGCCGACGTCGGCCGGCTCCGGATCCGTGTCGGGCTGCAACGAGCCGAGTCTCTCGAAGGTCGCGTCGCGAGCAGCCTGCGCGGCACCGGGCCAATCGAGCTGGACCGCCGCCCCGTCGATTCGGGACGCCTTGGCCGCCTCGTCATCTGCCTTCATCGGACTGTCCCCTTGGTGGTGCTCGTCGCCGCCCCAGCCCTCGTGCAACAGAGGGCCGGGCTCAGGATCACCACTCCCAACTGTAATGAGTCGCGGGGCAGTGCTTGAGAGCTCGCCGTGAAACACCCAGACTTGGGCGCATGAGACGGCTGGCCGTCGTCGGCGGTGGCATCGTCGGTCTGGCGGTGGCGCGACAACTGCTACTGGCAGACCCCAAGTCGGCCGTGGTGCTGATCGAGCGCGAGGACGCCGTCGGCACGCACCAGAGTGGGCACAACAGCGGCGTCATCCACTCCGGGCTGTACTACTCGCCCGGCTCGTTGAAGGCTCAGCTTTGCGTGTCGGGCGGCAGGCTCCTGAGGAACTTCTGCGCGTCGCACGCCATTCCGATCGAGGCCTGCGGCAAGGTGGTTGTCGCGGTTGAGGACTCGGAGCTGGCGAGGCTCCAAGCACTCTTCGAACGCGGCATGGAGAACGGGGTCCCGGGTCTCCGCCTCGTGGAGGGCCGGGCCTTGCGCGAGCTGGAGCCACACGTGGCCGGCCTGCGGGCAATTCACTCCCCGACGACTTCGGTGGTCGATTTCACCGCCGTCGCCCGCGCCCTCGCGGCCGAGATCGCCAGCTCAGGCGAGCTCTGGCTCGGGACCGAAGTGATCTCGGTCGTGTCCCAGGGCAGCGGCCTTGTCCGTCTGGAATTGGCGGGCGACCACGGAGGACGTTTCGACTGCGACTTCGCGATCGTTTGCGCTGGACTGCAATCGGACCGGATTGCCATTCGCTCCGGGGGCGACCCCGAGCCTCGGATCGTCCCGTTCCGCGGGTCGTACTACCGGCTCCGGCAAACATCTCGGCATCTCGTACGAGGGCTCGTCTACCCGGTGCCCGATCCTAGATATCCCTTTCTCGGGATTCACCTGACAAGGACGGTGCACGGTGACGTCCTGGTCGGGCCCAACGCCTTTCTCGGGTTCTCCCGCGGGAACTACGCGAGGTGGGCCTTCGACTGGCAGGACGTTCGCGAGACACTGACTTGGCCGGGATTCATCCGTTTTGCCGGAGCGAATTGGCGCGCGGGTGCCCGCGAGCTCTCTCACGCCATGAGCAGGCGCGGCTTTGCCTCCTCCGTGCGCCGTTACGTCCCGGAGCTGACCGCCGGCGACCTGGAGCCCGCCGTGGCCGGCATCAGAGCCCAGGCCATGCTGCGTGACGGATCGCTGGTCGACGACTTCTGGCTCGAGACCAGGGACGGCGTCTTGGGTGTCCGCAACGCGCCCTCCCCGGCCGCAACGGCTTCGTTCGCCATCGCCGACCACATCTGCATGACCGCCGGGCTGAGCTGAGCGAGCGACGGGCCGCTCCGTGGTCCGAATCGACCGCCACCGGGTCCTGGCGCGCAGGAGCTCTCGTTGATCCCCAGAGGTAGCCTCTCATTGTGCGCAAGCTGCTCGCCGCCCTCGGTGTCGCCGCCGTCGGCCTCGGGCTGTCAGGGTGCAGCAACGCCTCGTCAGTGAGCACGACCGCGATCTCGACGACCACCTCGCGCCTGCCCCCCGCCACGACGACCACATCGACCCGCCGGGAATCGCCCTTCACGGCCGGCAACCAGACCGCCACCCAATTGATGGACGCGGCGCTCCGCCACGGCGGATCCAGGTCCTCCTTGCACTACGTCAGCACCTCAGTCGAAGACGGGCTGACCACGACTATCGTCGGCGATGTCAACCAGATCTCGGGAACCCAGACCATCGTCGTCTCCTCCGCAGGAGCCAGGGCTTCCATGGTGATCGAGCTGATCGGCCACGAGGCGTACTTTCGCGGGGCCGCCGCCGCGATCGAGGTTCTCATCAACCTCAGCGCGGCCCAATCTGCGGCCGCCGCAGGCCGATGGGTCTCGGTCGTGCCTGCCGACTCTGTCTACCAGAGCACCGCTGCCGCGCTGACCGTCAGCTCGGTGATGTCAGAGCTCGCCCTCTCGCCACCGGTCACCGGGGCGCGCAACGTCGTGAGCGGCGGACGGCAGCTCGTAGAGATCTTCGGTGCCTGGACGGGTGAAGGGATCACGGCCAACGAGCACGCAACCGGCGACCTCGAGGTGACCAAGGGTGACACCTCGCTCCCCGTCCGGTTCAGCGGCGTGGTGCCGAAGAGCGCGAAGACGGACCGGTTCACGGACAACCTGGCGGTGAGCAAGTGGGGGGAGACCGTTCACGTAGCCCGTCCGCCGGTCTCCGTGCCGTTGTCCACCATCCTCAAGAGCACGACGACGACCCAGCCGGTCGTGGTCTGAGCGAAGATCTCCTCGTGCCACCGATCGGCGACTATGCCCTCATCGGGGGGATCGCCGCCGTGTGCAGCTACCTGCTGACGTTCCCGCTGCGGCGCCTCGCAGCGCGCATGTCGTTCGTCGCCTCGCCGGACGAGCGCCGCGTCCATCAGCTGCCGATCCCATACGGTGGCGGACTGGCGATGTTCCTCGCCTTCCTCGCGGCGATCATCTTCGCCGACCACGTCTCGAACCTTCACGACATCTTCCAGGGCTCCTCCGAGCCCCTCGGCGTGGTATTGGGCGCGGCAGTCATCCTCGCCGTCGGACTGCTCGACGACGCCCGTGAGATCTCCGCTCCGGCGAAGGTGGCGGGTCAGGTGCTGGCGGCAATGTGCCTGGTGATCCTCGGGGCCACCATGTTCTGGCTGAAGATCCCTCTCGCCGGGACCGTGGTGCTCTCCTCGGACCTCACCCCGCTGATCACGGCCCTTTGGGTTATCGGCATCACGAACGCGATCAACCTCATCGACGGCCTCGACGGGCTCGCGGCCGGCATCGTGGCCATCGCTTCGGGTGCGCTCGCCGTCTACGGCCTGAGGCTCGTCGAGCTCGGCGCGCTGCAGGCCTCCAATCTCGGACCGCTCATCGCCGTGATCACCTGCGGGGTCTGCCTCGGATTCCTCCCGCACAACTTCAACCCGGCGAAGGTGTTCATGGGCGATGCCGGTGCCCTGTTCCTCGGCCTGCTGATGGCCGCCGCCACGATGGAGATCGGAGGTCGAACCGAGGGAGTGAGCGGGCAGACCTACTTCTTCTATGCGCCGTTGTTTCTCCCCCTCTTCATCTTGGGGGTCCCGATCGCGGACATGGCCTTCGCTTACATCCGCCGAGTGGCCAAAGGCACCGGGATCGACACCCCGGACAACGACCATGTGCACCACCGGCTGGTCCGGCTCGGGCACGGCCCCCGCCGGACGGTCGTGATCTTGTGGACCTGGACCGCGGCGCTGTCGGGCTTCGTCTTGTACCCGTTGTTCGCCCCGGCGTCCAACGCCATCATCCCGTTCGCGGCGATCCTGCTCGGCCTGTTGCTCTTCACCTTGTTCCGGCCAGGCTTGCGAAACGGACGTCGAAGGGAACCGAGAAGGCTCAGGCGCGCCGCCCCCGAGCCCTCGGCCTCGGCCCCGGCCGAGGCGCTCGTGACAGCCGCGCCGGTCGTCGAGGCCGTGTCGCGGACCACGACTGCTGCAAGCAACGGCGCCGCGCCGACGAACCACGCCGCCACCCGGATCGTCGCCGCGCCCAAAGACGGTGGGCAGACGCCGGAGACCGCGCTCAACTGAGCCGGCTGTCGCAGTGGCGCATATCGTATCTGGCTCCGCAGCCGTGTTTCAGAAGTCGAGGTCGGAAAGGGCGGGTATCGTCCGCAGAGCGCGCTCGCGGGCCTCGAACCAACGCTCGCGATCGACGCGGCGCGTCGGCTCGATCACGGCTCTGGGCTGGAGCTCGGCCGTCGCCTCCTCAAGGTTCGCCCAAGTGCCGACCCCGACGCCCGCCAGGTAGGCGGCACCGAGCGTCGTCGCATCGGTGACCGCCGAGGTCTCCACGGGACGGCCAATGGCATTGGCGAGCGCTTGGGTGAAGGTGCGGTTCGCACTCATGCCCCCATCGATACGGAGCGCACCGATCGCAAGGCCTGAGTCCGTCTCGGCCGCCTCGAGCAGGTCGGCGCCCCGGTGGGCAATCCCCTCCAGCACCGCACGCACGACCTCGGGCCTACCCGAACCCCGGGTGAGCCCGAGCAGGGTGCCCCGCGCCCCGTAGTCCCAAAACGGGGTGCCGAGTCCAAGCAGCGCCGGCACGAACCAGACGCCGCCAGAATCCGCACACGAAGCCGCCAGCTCGTCGGACTCGGCGACCGACGAGATCAGGCCGAGGTCTTCTCTCAACCACTCCACACAACTCCCGGCCGACATCATGATGGCCTCGATGCCCCAGACGAGTCGTGCGCTCTGGCTCCAGGCCACGATCGGGAAGGTCCCGCCAGGCCCACGGCGAGGAAAGGAGGGCCGCTTCTCGCCGACGCACAGGTCGAGCATCGCGCCCGAGCCGAAAGTCGCCTTGGCAAGTCCGGGCCGGACACAACCCTGCCCGACGAGCGAAGCCTGTTGGTCGCCGGCCAACCCCGCGATCGGCGGGGCACCCGGCAGCGCAGCTGCTTCGCCGAGCACGCCGATGGAGTCCACCGGGCGCGGAAGTACCCCATGTGGGATGCGCAGCACATCGAGGACCGAGTCGTCCCAGTCGACGGCGTCGCCGTCGAGGAGACCTGTGACCGCGAGGTTGGTCCTGTCCGATACGTGCACTCCGCCTCGCGAGAGCGTCCAGGCGACCCAGGAGTCGACGGTCCCGGCGCACAGGTCGCGCGAGCGGTTCGGATCCGCGATGTCGAGCAGCACGGCCAGCTTGGTCGCGCTCTGGTTGGGCGCGAGGCGGATCCCCTGGGCCTGCAGTGCCAGGCAGAAACCGACGGTGCGGAGGTCCTGCCAACCGATCCCGGGCCCGACCGGTTCGCCCGTGGCCCTGTCCCAGACGACGGCCGAAGCCCGCTGGCTGCTGATTCCCACCGCGTCGACACTGTGGCTGCCTGCGAGGGCTGCGGTCGATACTTCGAGAACCGCCTTTGCGATCTCAGCGGCGTCGAACTCCACGAAGCCTTGCAGGGGCGAGGTCGGAAGAACCTGCCGCTGATAGACGTGCTCCAGTGTGGCGTCTGGCCGCACGATCGCCGCACGAACGCCGCTCGTACCGACATCGACGGCTAGAACACTCATCGCTCGCCTCCTCGTCACGAAGCCACTGCCCGCCTCATCCATGGCGGCAACGCCACAATAAAGGGCAGCGAGGGCTGGTTCTCGAGGTCGAACGGATGTCGGTGGATGCAGGCGGCGCAGAGGGCGGCAGTACCATGCGCCAATGGGCCTTAAGACTGCATCCGGAGGCGAGGCGCCGCCTGCGGAGAAGGCCGTCCCGCCGGCCGACGGTCGGACCGACACCGTCGCCCGGCACCGGAGAGGGGCCACAGTCGCCGGCCTCATCACGTTGCTACTGGCCGGCACAGGCTTCGTCGCTTACGCGGTCAGCGTCTCTCTTGCGGTCCCGACGCCGAAATACGCCAACCTCGTCATCTACCCGTCTCCGTCCAAGGCTCCTTACTTCGACCTCACCCGTCTGGGGAGCACGGGGCGGGTGACCTCGGCAGTGCTCGGCGGCGGTCCAGCGGTCGTGAATTGGTTCCAATCCACCTGCGTGGCCTGCCAGGCGGAGCTGGGGACTTTCGCCACCGTCGCCGACGCGGAGCGGACGAAGATCCATTTCCTCGGGATCGACATCAATGACCCCTCGACCTCGGCAGCCTTGGCCATGGCGAGGCGGGCAAGGGTGGACTATCCCCTCGCCGAGGCGCCTGGGGTAGCGAGCATCGCCCTGGCGACCCGTTTCGGCGTGGGTGACCTGCCGGCCACGGTCTTTGTGAGCCCGAGCGGCAGGATCCTGGGCGAGGTTCTCGGGAGAGTCTCCCGCACCGAGCTGATCGTCCTGCTGGACAACCTCGCCGCCGGCCGCCCGCTCAACTCTTGAGTCCTCGGGCGGCCTCGCGCGGGCCGGCCCGGCGGATGCGTCACCGGCCGGCCAGGGCGGGGCCAGCCGGCGGGATCGCTCGGGCGGGCTAAAGCCCGCCGCTTCTTTGGTGCAGCTCGTCTGCCTTGGCGTGGAGCTTGTGGGCGGTCTTCTCGAGCTTCTCCAACGCCTCGGCCTTCGCCTGCGCCTTCAAAGCGGCTCTGATCGCCGCCCTGCCGTCGGAGGTGCGCGAACCGGCCCTGCGGGTGACCTGCGAGCACAAGAGCGGAACCTGCGCCTCGTAGACTCTCGCTCCTTCTCGCAGGAACACGATGATGCTCTGGAGATCCGCGACCGAAAAGTGCTGCGCCGAGGCTCGCCATGCCTCGGTGAGACCTGCGTGCAGCTGGGAAAGCTGTGACCTGGCGAGCGGGACGAGCTCGACGAGCACGCGCCTGCGGTCCTGGGTGTCCCGGACCCGGCGCACGAAACCGGCGCGCTCGAGGCGGTCGAGGAGGAACGTCACCGCGCCGGTGCTGAGACCGGCCAGGTCGGCGAGAGCACCCGCCGTCATGGTGCCGTACTGGTCGAGGAGGTCGACGCACCGGACGTCGGTGGGGTTCAGCCCGAGGACATTTCCCAGTGCCTCGTCGAAGGTGTCCGACGCCGACAGGAAGGCACGAAGCGCCCTGCCCACCTCCTCGATGCTCCGCTTGCGCTCTTCACTGCTCATGATCTACCTTAGCTGCTAAGATTTTTGTCACCTAAACAATACAGCTTCTTAGCCATCCCACCACGGTACCGCGGTTCGTTGCACCCGCAAGGAGATCTGCATGACGCTCGCCATCCAGCTGGAGGATCTGCGCAAGACCTTCGGTCATACCGTGCGTGCCCTCGACGGAGTCAGTTTCGACGTCGAGCCGGGCACGATCTTC
Organism: Acidimicrobiales bacterium; assembly: GCA_052146595.1. Classification (GTDB taxonomy): domain Bacteria; phylum Actinomycetota; class Acidimicrobiia; order Acidimicrobiales; family Bog-793; genus Fen-455. The sequence continues at coordinate 3,249 of JBKQMT010000163.1, read as the reverse complement.
GGGCTGCTCGGTCCTAACGGAGCCGGCAAGACCACGGTCGTGCGCATTCTCACCACCGTGCTCCGGGCTGACAGCGGCCATGCCCGGGTTCTCGGCCACGACGTGATGACCGACCCCGACGAGGTTCGCACCTTGATAGGCCTCGCCGGTCAATCGGCGGCAGTCGACGAGAACCTCACCGGCGCGGAGAACCTGTGGATGGTCGGACGGCTCAACCACATGTCCAAGGATCAACTGAGAGTGCGCTCGTCCTCGCTTCTCGAGCAGTTTGGCCTCACCGACGCCGCAGACCGCCCGACCAAGACCTACTCCGGAGGGATGCGCAGGCGCTTGGACGTCGCCGCTTCCCTCGTCGCCCACCCGAGGGTGCTCTTTCTCGACGAACCGACGACAGGCTTGGACCCGGCGAGCCGCGCCGACGTGTGGGCCATGATCGAGGGCCTCGCCTCCGAGGGGACGACCGTGCTCCTCACGACTCAGTACCTCGAGGAGGCTGACAAGTTGGCCCAGCATCTGGTCGTCATCGACCATGGCAAGGTGATCGCCGAGGGGACACCGGCCACCTTGAAGGCGAGCATGGTCGAGACGGTTCTCGACCTGGGTCTTGCCGACGAGGCGACAGCGCTTCGCGCCGGAGAAGCGCTGAGGACGGTGACCGAAAAGGCGCCCGTGGTATTCGCCAGCACGGTGGAGGTCAACGTGAACGACGGCCCTCGCACCGTCACCGAGGCGCTGAGGATTCTCGAGACAGAGGGCATCGCCCCAACCACGCTGGCGCTGCGTGAACCGAGTCTCGATGACGTGTTCCTTGCTCTGACCGGACACCGGGCCGAGGTGGAAACGGAAGAGCAAGGGCAGGATTCCCCGAGCCTGGACGGACGCCGACAAAGACCGAGGAGAGGCCGAAGCTGATGACGACGACGATCCCCGTACCCCAGCAGTCTGTCGCCCCCTCACCGTCGGGTGGGCGAGTTTATTGGGCCATCGCCGACATGCTGACGATGACCAAACGCAATCTCATCGCCTACACGCGCGTGCCCGAGGCGATCTTCTTCGCCAGCGTGCAGCCGATCATGTTCGTCTTGTTGTTCAGGTACGTGTTCGGGGGTGCGATCCCGACGCCCGGCTACCACTACGTTCAGTTCCTCATGCCGGGCATCTTCGTGCAGACGGTCGCCTTCGGGTCGATCGGCACGTCTATCGGACTCGCCGAAGACCTGCACAAGGGCCTCATCGAGCGTTTCCAAGCGCTCCCCATGTCACGCTGGGCCGTGCTCGCCGGCCGGACGACAGCCGACTTGTGCCGCAATCTGTTCGTGATGGCCCTGATGACGGTGGTGGGATACGCCGTGGGCTACCGCATCGGGACCAATGTCGCCGAGTACGTCGCCGGGATCCTGCTCCTGTTGCTGTTCGCCTACGCCCTCAGCTGGGGATTCGCCTTTGTCGGACTCTCCGCTCCCAACAGCGAGACGGCACAGCTGATGTCATTCCCCCTTCTCTTCCCACTCACATTCGCCTCCTCGGCGTTCGTCCCTTTGCAAACGATGCCCGGTTGGCTGCAGGGCTTCGCCCGGCATCAGCCTGTCTCGATCGTGGTCAACGCGGCGCGCGATCTCATGTCGGGAGTGCCGAGGCCAGATCTGGTCTTCCCGCCCTTCACGAGCGTCGTCAGCACCGGTCGGACCGACTCCACGGTCTTCTGGGCGGTGGTGTGGTCGCTGGGAATCCTTTTCGTGCTGGCTCCGGTTTCCGTCCACCGATACCGGCGCCGAACTCTCTAGGACGGTTCGACAACCTCGAACGAAACCGCACGGGAGTGCCGTATACGGCCGGCCCCATCTGCCAGGAGCAGGATCGACCGTGGCTTTCTGCTCGGCGTGGACGAACCGGGCGCCGGCGGTCGACGAGCTACGAGATGCTCGAGCGCAAGGCCGTCCGGGTGGACTGGACGAGCTCGAAGGCCGTAAGCCCTCTCTCGGCTTCGGTGCGCATCAGCTCGAACTCGAGCGGGACGAGGACGGTTCGCTGAACTCGCGAGAGCACGTCGGGGTGGTTCTCGACGAGCTCGAGAAGCTCGTCGGAGAGGACTCGCTCTGCATTCCTCCAGGTCGTCTCCTTCCAGTCAAAGGCCATCGAGCTTGTCGGAAGGAAGGCCCGTCGCGCGTGACGAAGGCTCTGCAGGTCTCCGTGGGCGAGGTTGTTCAGCCGCGCCCAGCCCGGCACGATCTCGTTCTGGCCCCGGAGGTGGTCCGCGAAGTCACCTGCCAGGAACGCCTCGGCGTCTCCGATCAACCGAGAGCCGGCGGCCGAGTGCGGCCTGTTTCCCCCTGGTCGTCCAAACCACCTCACGAGCAGCCTCCCGTCTTCTCCGGCTTCTCCGGCCACCTCTATCGACCATTCGAAGATGCAAGCGTCTCCTCGGACACCGGCGCGAATACTGAGTAAGAAATCGCCTACGACGTCCCTTGCCCGGTGGAGGAATGGGCGTCGCGTCATCACGCTCACAGCTACAAGTGACCACAACGAAGGCCACGCGTCCTCAGTAGCCGATACGGATTGCGAGGCTTCGAGTACTGATCGCCTCTGCCGCGGCCGTCGCTGCCTTCCTGAGGCAGGGCGGCCCAGCTGCCTTCGGGCGGAACGCTTGGCCCATGGTCGGCCGCAGCAAAGAGCTCTCCCGGCTTACCTCCGCCGGGTCACCTCTCGCCCCCTTCGCCGGCGCTCGCACCGCTGGTGCCCGCGCCCCTAGGTCGATACATGGCAGTCAGGAGTACTGATACACACCAGCCAGTAGTAACCACCTCGGAATTCCAGTAGCGGCTACTGAGGACCCGTGGCCTTCGTTGTGGTCCCCTTTTAGCTGTGAACGCCACCCTGCCAACTGATCCTGCTTCTTGCCCGGCTCCCGATCGACTTCGCTGGATTGCCGATTTCCTCGACCTGGCCGGTAAGGCCCTCTCTGTCATCGCCTGCGTCCAGGGCCTCGAGTACCCCGAGGAGTTGCATGCGGCCGCGCAAGAGGATCTTCGTGCGTGGGCACATTGGCTCGACGCCCGCCCGGAGCTAGTCGCCGACCTCGACCTCGCACGGATAGTGCCTGAGGCCCAGGGCCGCGACAGCTCACAGCTGCCAACCTCTTCCCACCTGCCCACCATCCACACCTCCCCCTTCGCCCCGCCCCCCTGGGCGGAGGGGGAGGACAACTTCGACCGCGCTTTTTCACCTCGAGAAAGGAGACTCGATGTC
>JBKQMT010000162.1:0-6296 GCA_052146595.1 Acidimicrobiales bacterium | reverse complement strand
CACCAGCTGTGCAATCTTGTCGTCGAAGGCTCCGTACGGGTAGCAGAATCCCTCGCAGCGCGAGGCTGTCAACCCCTCCACGAACTCTTTCGACTCGCCGATCTCCCGCTCAGATTGGCCGAGGGGGATTCGTGTCAGATGGGGATGGGTCAAAGAGTGCGCTCCGAACTCGATTCCCGATGACAGCATCTCTTTGATCTGGTGTCGGGACAATCCTCCACCGGGATCGGTTGACTCGAGCCGCACCATTGCCGAGGTCAAGTAGACGGTCGCCGGCACCCGGTGGCGGGCGAGGATTGGCAGAGCCACCGAGTAATTGTCCTCGTAACCATCGTCAAGGGTTATCGCGGCGAAGCGCTCTCTAGGGCGACGATCGTCGACAATGATGCGCGCCAGCTCCGAGACGGTCACTACCTTGGCGTGTCGCACGAGCCATCCTGTAAATGCCTCGAACAGTTCCGGGCTCGCCTGGGGGCCAGCCTCGCCGGTGCACAGCGAGACCGGTCGCGTGCCAATGCTGTGGAACATGAAGATGCGCGGCCTTCTACTGAGCGCCCAGACCGCCGGAAGCATCAGCCGGTCGAGCAACTTGTAGGTCAATTTCCGTACGGCTGGTCTATCTTCAGCAACTGTCACGGAATGCCCTCATCTTGCGGCTCAGATCACAAGCGCCGCGGTTTGCATGACTGAGAACACTTCGAGCGCGGCCTGTTCGGGGCTGCCCTTCGTCTGCAGGGAGATCTCGGGCGACTCCGGCGGCTCGTACGGCGCCGAGATCCCCGTGAACGAAGGCACCTCACCCCGCCTGGCCCGGGCGTAAAGGCCTTTCGGATCACGTGCCTCACACACCTCGAGCGGGGTCGCGACGTACACCTCGACGAAGGCCACGGCCATCGCCAGGTGGCGTTCACGGACAGCCTTCCGGCCGGCCGCGTAGGGACTGATCGCGCTCACGATCGACAGGTGCCCGAGGCGGGCGAGCAGGATCGCGACCTCACCCAGGCGGCGCACGTTCTCGGCCCGATCGCTCTCCTCGAAGCCGAGATCTACGTTGAGACCCTCGCGAAGGGCGTCGCCGTCGAGCACGCAGCTGGGCAAGCCGCGTCCGGACAGGAGATCGTGCAGTGCCCGGGCGAGGGTCGACTTGCCGGCACCGGGCAGCCCGGTGAACCACACTGTCCCACCGGAGGTCGTCAGCGCACCGAGGTCCGCCATGTCTCGGTCCCGGCTCTCAGGCGACCGGGTGACGCAGCATGCCCGCAGCGACTGTTGCGTTGGTCTGCTCGTCCACGAGCACGAAGCTGCCTGTCTCCCTGTTGTCTCGGTACTCGTCGTAGAACAGCGGGGTGGTCGTGCGCAGGTGGATGCGGCCGATGTCGTTCAACTCGAGCTCGCTGGCTCGGCTGTCGTGATGGAGCGCGTTCACGTCCAGCTTGTACTGAAGCGAGCGCACGAGGGCGCGCGCCCAGCGCGTCGTGTGCTTGATCGCGAAGGTCGTACCTGCTTGCAGCGGTCTCTCGGCCATCCAGCAGATCATCGCCGAGACGTCCTGGCCCACGTTCGGCCTGTTGTTGGGCCGGCAGAGCATGTCCCCGCGGGAGATGTCGAGGTCGTCGGCGAGGCGGACGACGATCGACTCCGGCGGGAAGGCCTCCTGGAGCGGCCCGTCGGGTCCGTCGATGCTCACGACGTGCGTCGAGAAACCGGAAGGAAGCGCAACTACCTCGTCGCCGACTTCGAGCACGCCGCTCGCGACCATGCCGGCATAGCCGCGAAAGTCGTGATGCTCGCTCGAGATAGGCCGGATCACGAGCTGGACGGGGAACCGCAAGTCGATGAGGTTGCGGTCAGAGGCGATGTGGACGGTCTCGAGGTGGTCCAGCAACGCCGGCCCGCCGTACCAGGGCATCTCTGACGAGCGGTCCACGACGTTGTCTCCCGACAGCGCCGAGATCGGGATGCAGGTGAGGTCGTACACCTGGAGGCGTTCGGAGAACCCGGTGAACTCGTCACGGATCTCCTCGAAACGCGCCTTGGAGTAGCCGACGAGGTCCATCTTGTTCACGCACAGCACGAGGTGGCGGATGCCCAACAGCGAGGCGATCATGGCATGGCGCCGCGTCTGTTCGGTCGGCCCGGTGCGGGCGTCGATGAGCAACAGGACGAGGTCGGACGTCGAGCAGCCCGTGACCATGTTGCGCGTGTGCTGGGTATGGCCGGGGGTGTCGGCGATGATGAACCTGCGATTGGGCGTCGAGAAGTAGCGGTAGGCGACGTCGATGGTGATGCCCTGCTCCCGCTCCGCCCGGAGCCCGTCTGTGAGCAGGGCGAGGTTCACGTACTCGTCGCCCCGGGAGAGGCTCGTGCGTTGCACGGCCTCGAGCTGGTCCTCGAATATCTGTTTCGTGTCGTAGAGGAGACGGCCGATGAGCGTGGACTTGCCATCATCGACGGAGCCCCCCGTCGCAAAACGCAGCAGCTCCACTAGAAGTAGCCCTCCCGCTTGCGGTCCTCCATCGCAGCGTCGGAGAAACGGTCGTCGGCGCGGGTGGCGCCCCTCTCGCTCACTTTCGTGACCGAGGTCTCGACGATGATCTCCGCCGGGGTCTTGGCGGCCGACTCGACCGCCGCCGTGCAGGTCATGTCGCCGACGGTCCGATAGCGCACGGTCGCCTCGAAGGTCTGCTCGCTGGCCACCCCGTCGCGCGGCTTGGTCCAGGGCCCGACCGCGAGGAGCATGCCGGCGCGACGAAAGACCATCCTCCGGTGGGCGAAGTAGATCTGCGGGAGCTCGAGGTCCTGCTCTTCGACGTACTGCCAGATGTCGAGCTCGGTCCAGTTCGACAGCGGGAAGACCCGGAAATGCTCGCCCGGCTGGTGGCGGGTGTTGTAGAGGTTCCACAGCTCAGGGCGCTGCGCGCGAGGGTCCCATTGCCCGAACTCGTCGCGTAGCGAGAACACGCGCTCTTTTGCCCGCGCTTTCTCCTCGTCGCGCCGTCCTCCCCCGAAGACCGCGTCATAACGGCCCTCCTCGAGCACCCTCAACAAGGTGTAGGTCTGCAGGCGGTTGCGGGTGGCTCCGGGCACCGGCTGCTCGACGATGGAGCCGGCATCGATGTCTTCTTGCACCGAGCCGACGACGAGGCGGACCCCGAGCTTGGCCACCTGCTGGTCTCGGTACTCGAGCACCTCGGGAAAGTTGTGCCCGGTGTCGACGTGCACGACCGGGAACGGGACGCGCTGGGGCCAGCACGCCTTCGCAGCCAGATGGAGCAGGACGGCGGAGTCCTTGCCCCCGGAGAAAAGGAGTGCCGGACGCTCGAACTCGGCAACCACCTCACGGATGATGTGGATCGCCTCGGAGGCAAGCGTGTCGAGGTGGGAGAGACGGTGGGCCATCGAGTGGGGGCCAGACTAGTCATGATTCCAACGCCTCGCAGTGCTCGCACCCTCGTCATTTCCTTCACTTCGTCTGGTCGACATGCGGATGCACAGACGCAGCCGACCACTACTGAGGCGAGGCCGCCGTGTTCCCTGTGGGCCTGCCTCGGGTCGAGGCGGCTAAGACCATCGGACCTCGCGGGCGGCCTGGGCGCGCGCCGCGTCTCCTGCCAACGTCTCGCAGGCGCGGCACCAGGGCTCAAGGATTCCCCAAACGCGAACCGGGCGCCTCATCTCGATCTCGGCGGTCGGGGAGCCGCAGACGTGAGCACGACCCAGTTCGTCATCGCCGACGACCTCGGCCAGATGCCAGGTGCCCGGGAGTTCCGTCGTTGCCGGAGGGGGGTTGGAAGCACTGGTCGGCTTGGCGGGGAGACGGGCGACCACGACGTATCTGGGCATGAAGTCCCCCTTCGTGATCCTGTCAGGAGACGAGTTTACGGTCCTGACAGGTGACGGGAAGGTGACCGCCCCTGACTCGGCTGCCCTGTCATCACCATCTGGGCGAAACAGAAAATTTCCGTTTATGATGCCGAGTTGTCATACAGCCGAGATGTAAGGCCAGGTGACGAGACTGATGAAGACCAGCGAGTCGGCAAGCCAGTCTGAGGACGCTTCCGAAGAGCCGGGCGAGGTCCCCAAGCAACCGGTCTCCCCCTTCCGCCGACTGCTCACGCTGAGCGGAGCACTGCTCGCCCTCCCCTGGATCGGTGTAGCCGTCGGCATCGTCCTGCTCGGAGTGGTCTTCAACGCGACCTCGCCCTGTCATTGCTTCATGACCAGCGGCAACATCCTCACAACCGCCCAGGAGTTCTCCTACGTCGGCATCGGCGCCCTGGGCGGGGCGACGGTCATCATGACCAAGGGCATCGATCTCTCGCTGGGATCGAACATCAGCCTGTCCGGACTGCTGTGCTGCGCGGTGCTGGCCGGCGGGCACGGCACGGCGCTTGGGCTCCTCGCCGGCTTCGGTGCGGGGATCGGGGTGGGCCTGATCAACGGCTTTCTCGTCACCGTGGTGGGCATGCAGCCCTTCATCGCCACGCTGGGCATGCTGAGCGTCGCCGGAGGGGCGGCGGTGGCCTACAGCCAAGGGTTCACGCTCTACCCGCCGCAGTCCTTCGACAGCCTTGGGCAGGGGACGATCCTCGGTGTCCCCAACCCGGTAGTGGTGATGCTGGGGCTGATGATCGTTCTGACGCTTTTCATGCGTTACACCCCGCTCGGCCGTCACATCTACGCCGTCGGCGGCAACGAGGATGCCTGCCGGCTGCTTGGCATCAGAGTGAAACGAGTCAAGATGTTCACTTACGTACTCTCCGGTTTCCTCGGCTCTGTCGGCGGCGTGCTCCTGATGTCCTTCCTGGGTTCGGCCAACCCCAGCCAGGGCCTCGGCGACGAGCTGAACTGCGTCGCCGCGGCGGTGATCGGAGGGGTCAGCCTGTTCGGTGGCCAGGGCACCCTCATCGGTGTGGTGCTGGGAGCGGCGTTGGTGGGCGAGATCTCGGACGGCCTCACTCTGGCCCAGGTGCCGGGCTACTGGACCGAGATGGTCGTGGGATGTGTGATCTTGACGGCCATCGGGGTGGACCAGCTCAGAAGACGTTTACGGCGAGGCTGAAAAGAGTAATATACAAATGCAATATTCCTGCCATCGTCTCGAAATCTGAGGGCGTTGGCCAAGGGAAGGTAGAAGGAGGGAAATCAACATGAGCGAAAAGCCGGAATCGGTCGTGTCCACGACCAAGGAAGGCACTTCACGGCGTGACTTTCTCAAGCTGACAGGGGCAGCCACCGGTGTCCTTGCGACGTCCTCTTTGTGGAAAGAGAAGTCGTTCGGCGGCCTGGTACCCGCGAGAAAGTACACGATCGCCATTGTTCCCAAAGGACTGGACAACCCGGTGTTCGCATTGGCCAAGCTCGGCCTCGAGGAGCGGGCCAAGGAGCTCGGTGACGTGACCCCGATCTTCACCGCCGGGTCCACCACCAACACCGAGCTCGACATCAACGTGCTCGAGGGCCTGGTGACGTCCAAGGTGGACGCCATCGGGATCAGCTGCAACGACCCGGTGGCCTACGTCCCGGTCATCGACAAGGCGATAGAGGCCGGTATCGCTGTTATGTGCTGGGACTCGGACGCCCCCACCAGCAAGCGCCTCTGCTTCTACGGCGTCAACAGCTACGAGGTCGGGCAGAACATGGGCAGGGAGATGAACAAGCTGCTCCACGGGAAAGGCAACGTCGTCATCATCAGTGGCGCCCCGACCGCCCTCAACCTGGACGACCGCATTAAGGGCGTCGAGGCGACACTGTCCAAGGGCATCACGGTCCTCAACATTCTTTACTGCAATGACGACACCCCGACCGCGATCGCCATGGAGGAGGACGCAATCCGGTCCTACCCCAACCTGAACGGGTTGATCATGGTCGGAGGTTGGGCGTTGTTCTCCAATGTGGGTGCCACGCCGCTGCTGGACAAGGTCAAGGGCAAGATCAAGGTTGAGTCCTTCGACCCGCTCGCTGCAGTGGTGACGTACCTCAAGGACGACATCGTGCAGTCGGTGTGGACGCAGGACTACTGGGGCTGGGGCTACGAGTCGACCACCATCCTGTACTCGCTGCTTAACGGCGGGGGCTGGCACGAGACGATCCCGCAGCCGTCGTACAACGTGGTGCCGGCGAACTGGAAGCTCTGGCAGGAGCGCTGGACGGCGACGACCGGAGGCTTCGCGGCAGCACAGAAGGTGTGGGGCGAGCCACCCTTCACCCCACCGGGGCCGATGGGTTCTTCGGGACCGATCAGGCATTGGAAGAGCTGACCACTTGGTCTACAGGCGATGGCGGCGGGCCAATGC
>JBKQMT010000161.1:0-13420 GCA_052146595.1 Acidimicrobiales bacterium | reverse complement strand
GGCCCGCCGCGACGGCGGGCCCTACCTTGGTCCCCTGCTCAGGAAACGACCAGGCCTGAAGGGCCTGATCTGGTCGACTAGTCCGCTATCAGCTCGCCCACCAGATTTTGCCGTTCTCGGTGTGGTTGATGTAGGGGAAGGTGTCCTCGGCATTGGCAAAGCACGTCCCGTTCCCCTGCAGGCCGCTGTAGGCGCCGGTGCCGCCCGTGATCACCCAGCTGCACTGCGGCCCGGTCGTCAACGGCTGAACCTCGACGCTCGAGCCATCCGAGAGCTTGACTGCGATGGCGCTGTTCGTCATGTTGTACGTCCCGGAGAAGCTGATGAAGATGTCCCCCCTGTGGCCGGCGATCGTGTGCGTGGCGTAGACCGTGCTGAGCCCGGCGGGCGAGGAGTACTGAGCAAACTGGTACTGGCCCGGCTCGGGCGGCGGCACGAGGATGAACCCGCCGGCCGGCACCTCGTCACTGCATTCTTTGGCCGCGGCGGCTATGCCGCCGGTTGTCATCGAGTTCGGGGCGTGGTATTCGGTGTCGTTGCTCCACACGGGCCCTCCGCCTTGGTCGGTGAGCGCACCGGTGATCTTGAAGCAGTCCCACACGGTGCTCGAGAGCACGTTCTCGCTCGGGGCGGCCGCGTCCAGCCAGGACTGGATCGTGATGGCGCCGGATCTCTGCTGTTGCTTGGCGCTGGAAGCGCCGGCTGAGGCCACCTGCACCACGGCCAACGGAACGAGCACGGCGACTGTTGCTGCAGCCAGCGCGCCGATAGTCCACTTTTTCATTGCGGTTCCCCCTCGGTTCTGATCGAGTCGGTCTGTTTGCCGACACCGACAGCTTGAAGGGGCCTTCTTCCCAGAACCTTCCCACGGGCGGAGGCTTGCCTGCGCGAGCGCTGAGTCGCCTCGGCCGTCTGGGTCCCGCGAAGGCGATGCGCCGGCAGCTCGGCTGATCGGCTACTGGACCGTCGACCTCGTGAGGCCTCCACCGCCCGTCAGCTTCGTGGCCAGCGCCACCGGGATCACCGTCAGCATGAGCACGGCGGTCACGACGACGTTCACCTCGGGCAGCTGCTGGCCGAGGCGGATGGCGCCGAAGATCCAGATCGGCAGGGTTGTCTGGGCCCCGGCCGTGAACGTCGTGACGATGACCTCGTCGAAAGAGAGGGCGAAGGCCAGAAGCGCCCCGGACACGAGGGCGGTGGCGATGGTCGGCAGGGTCACGTAGCGGAAGGTCTGCAGGCCGTGGGCGCCGAGGTCCATGGAGGCCTCGCCGAGGGAGCCCGAGGTGCGCCTGAGGCGGGCGATGACGTTGTTGTAGATGACCACGATGCAGAACGTCGTGTGGCCGACGATGATCGTCACGATCGAGAGGTTGACGCCGGCGAAGGTGAAGAAGGAGCGCAGGGCGAGGCCGGTGATGATGCCGGGGAGGGCGATCGGCAGCACCAAGAAGAGAGAGACCGCCTCCCGACCGAAGAAACGGAACCTGTGCACGCCGAAGGCCGCCGCCGAGCCGAGCAGCAGGGCGAGTGCCGTCGCCGCCACGCCTGCTTTCACCGAGAGCCAGAGGGCGGATCGGACGGCCTGGTCGTCCCAGGCGACGGTGAACCAGTGCGTGGTGAAGACCCGGATGGGCCAGCTCTGTATGTTCGAGCGGTCGAAGGCGAAGATGACGATCGTGGCGATCGGCAGGAAGAGGAAGACGAGCACGCCGATGACCCACACGACGAGGACGGCGCGCGTCCAGCGGCCCTCCATCTACATCGCCTCGAACGCCCCGAGGGCGCGCGCCCCGAGCAGGTAGCCGATCATGATGACGATCGGCACGATGGCGAGGGCGGCGGCGAAGGGGAGGTTGTTCGCCAGTCCGATGTTGTCGTAGATGACGTTGCCGATGAGGTTCGTGCCGGACCCCGAACCGATGAGCAGGGGTGTGATGTAGTCGCCGAGGGTGAGCGAGAACGTGAAGATCGATCCCGCCACGACGCCCGGCAGGGCGAGGGGGAGCACGACGCTGCGCAGGGTTCGCGAGTTGCGCGCCCCGAGGTCGGCGGAGGCCTCGAAGTACGAGTCCGGTATCCGCTCGAGGGCGCTGTAGACGGGCAGGATCATGAAGGGCAGCCAGATGTAGCAGAACACGATCCCCATGGCGAGGTTCGTGTAGGCAATGTTGGGGGAGCCGAGCCCGAGGTGCTGGGTGGTCCAGTCGAGCGTGCCGTCCTTGGTGAGGATGACGATCCATGCGTAGACCCGGGCCAGATAGCTCGCCCACAGAGGGAGCAGCACCGCCACGAAGAGGGCGTTGCGCACCCGGCGGGTCGCAACTCGGGCCATGAAGTAGGCAAAGGGGACGGCGATGACGGCGTCGGTCACCGTCACCAGAGCTGCAATGAGGACCGTCCTGCCGATGATGGCGGGGATGGGCGCGTCGAACAGGGCGGCGAAGTTGGAGAGCGTGAACTGGTGCTCGAGGTTGTTGGTGAACGGGTTCACGGTCCAAAAGGCCGTGACGAGCATGACGACGAGCGACGCCAGGTAGATGACGAGGAACCAGGCGAGCGGGGGAGAGAGCGTGAGGGCGGCCCTGAGCCACGATCTGCGCCAAAGCGCAGCCGAGACCCGGGCCACCCCCTTCAGCTCTTGGCCCTCTCGGGCCTGTGTCGTCACCACCGAAGCGTCAGGCCGTCACCCGGTGATCTGCGTCCAGGCGGTGACCCAGTCTTGGAACGGGACACAGTTGTCCTTGCCGTTGTCACATTGCGCGAGTGGAGTCTTCCAGAACTTGATCGTCTTGAAGTAAGCGTCCGGGTCGTTGGCGTGCAGCGAGTCACACGACCCCTTCGCCAGCTTGTTCATGAGCGGACAGGCGAGCGAGTTATCGGGCGTCTCGCCATAAGACACAGCCTGTTCAGCTTGCACCTGTGGCGTGGAGATGTAGGCCATCCACTTGTAGGCGCAGTTGGGGTGCGGCGCCTTGGTGGCAAGGAGCCATGAGTCGGCCCATCCCGTGGCACCCTCGCTCGGGATCGTGTCGGCCACCTTGGCCCCCTCGGCATGCAGCTGCCCGGTCTGGTACGGCCAAGCCGCGCCCACAACAGCTTCGCCATTGGCGAAGAGCGAGATCTCGTCCGAGGCCTCGCTCCAGTAGTCCTTGATGAGCGGCTTTTGCTGCTTGAGCAGGTTCACGGCGGCGTTGAACTGATTCTGGGTGAGCTCGTAGGGATCCTTGATCCCAAGGCCCGGCTGGTGCACCGACAGATAAAGGGCGGCGTCGGCGATCTGGATCGGGTTGTTCGGGATCGTGATTTTGCCTGCGTACTTCTTGGAGTAGATGACGGACCACGAGGTCGGGGGTTGCGGGAAGACCTTTGTCGAGTAGAGCAGGTCGTTCGGACCGAACTGCAGCGAGACTCCGTAGTGCACGCCGTTGATCGTGTTGAAGTCCGGACTCTGCAAGAAGGGACGGAACTCTTTCCACGACGGGATCAAGCCAATGTTGACAGGCTTGACGTCGCCGGCGTAGATAAGCCGCAAGTCGGCGTCGCCCGAGGCCGACACGAGGTCGTACTGGCCGCCACCTCCGTTTGCCATGAGCGAGACCATCTCGCTCGAGGTGCCGGCGTACTTCGCGTTGACGGTGCACCCGGTCTGCTGCTCGAAAGGCTTTACCCACTCCGGCTGGGCGTAACCTGCCCATGCGATCAGGTTGAGCTGTCCCTCGCCCTTGCCGATCGACTTTTGCGGCGCCGTGCTCTGGGTAGGCGGCGTCAGACGGCTGACTGTGCTGCGGGCGGACGCTCCCGGTGAAGCCGCTGCCCCGCTTACCCATCCGGCGATAAAAAGAGGCAGTGCGAGCGCGACGATCATCGCCGCGCGCTGGCTTCTGCGCCGAGCAAGTGTCTTGTGGATCATGTCCCCTCCTCTGTTCTCGGTAACTCATTTCCGCCTGTTTCCTGTGCAGTCGGTCTTGTCGCCGCCCCTAGGTGCCGATGCGGAATGCCTGATCGGGGCGCCAGGCGACCCGGACTCGCCGGCCGCGGGCCTGGAGTGCCTCGGCCGCGGCCGTCTCGAGGTTCTGACGGACTGCGGCGAGCTGGCCGCCCCCGTCGAGCTGGACACGGTAGCGCGTGACGACGCCGAGATAGACCACCTCGTCGATGATCCCGGACTCGACGTGTGCCCCCGCCGGTGCCACCTCGGTGTCGTCGAGCAAGAGGTGCACCTTCTCCGGCCTGACGGTGAGGCGGTGCCCGTCGCGGTCGATCAGGTTCGAGACTCCGATGAAGCCGGCCACAAACTCGGTCGCCGGCCGCTCGTAGACCTCGACCGGCGTGCCGATCTGCTCGATCCTGCCTCCGCTCATGACAGCGAGGCGGTCGCTCATCGTGAGCGCCTCCTCCTGGTCGTGCGTCACGTAGATGAAGGTGATCCCGACCTCTTGCTGGATCCGCTTCAGCTCTGTCTGCATCTCCTGGCGCAGCTTCAAGTCGAGCGCTCCGAGCGGCTCGTCGAGCAGGAGCACCTCCGGCTCGTTCACGATCGCCCGGGCGAGGGCGACGCGCTGGCGTTGCCCTCCCGACAGCTGGAGGGGCTTGCGGTCGCCGAGGCCGGAGAGCCGGACCATGCCGAGCATCCGTTCCGCCCGGTTCCGCCGCTCGAGCCTGGGGATCTTGCGGATCTTCAGGCCGTACTCGACGTTCTCGATCACCGTCATGTGCGGGAAGAGCGCGTAGTCCTGGAAGACGGTGTTGACGTCGCGGGCATAGGGCGGCTGCCTCGTGACGTCGGCGCCACCGAGCTCGACGGTGCCGCTGTCGGGCCGCTCGAACCCGGCGATGATCCGGAGCAGTGTCGTCTTTCCGGAGCCCGAAGGGCCGAGCATCGTGAAGAACTCGCCCTCGGCGACTTCGAGGTCCACTCCGTCAGCGGCCACGACGTGCCCGTAGTTCTTGCGGAGCGCGATGAGGCGCACAGCCGGACGGGTCTCGCCCGACTGCGGCGGCAACCCGACCTTAGTCGCTGCCTGGCTCACAACATCCGTCCTGCATGAGGGCGTAGATTAGCTGTCTGCGCACCTACGGGTGACAGGGGCCGTCACAAGGGGGAGGGGGAAGGGCCAATTCCCGGGAGCGCCTGGCTCACTCGAATGTTGCGTCACCCGTCGCGCGTGCTCGCCCGGCGGTCAACCACCTGAGGGGAAAAGAAATGGATCACGCTGCGACCATGCGACGGATGTACGAGTCGATCAACGCCGGCGATATGGACGGTTTCGGCGATCAGCTTGCTGATGATTTCGTAGAGCACGAGGCCACGCCCACTCAGGACTCGGGCAAGGCCGGCACCAAGGAGCTCTTCAAGATGATGAGGGCAGCGTTCCCGGACCTGCGTTTCAACGCTGAAGACGTCATGTCGACGGGAGACAAGGTCGTTGTCCGGGCGCGGGTCACCGGGACCAATACCGGCAGTTTCATGGGCATGGCGGCGACCGGCAAGGGCGTCGACGTGCAGGTCATCGACATCCTGAGGTTCGGTGACGATGGCCTGGTCCACGAACACTGGGGAGTCATGGACGTGATGGCCATGATGCAGCAACTCGGTCTCGCGCCACAGCCCATGCCCGGATAAAGCCGGCACGCCGCAGCCGCCCCGAGGTCTCGGCGACTGGGCCCTCGAGACCTCCACTTGGTCGAGGATCTCGCGCGAGCGCACCGCCTTCAAGCGGTGAGAGCGCCGATAGAGGTCGTGACGATGGTGTTCCTGCCCCGTCGCTTGGCGGCGAGAAGTCGCCCATCCGCGGCAGTGAGCGCCACCTGCCAGCCCTTCGCCGATCCGCAGGCAACCCCGAGGCTCACGGTGACGTGGAGGTCCGGCGCCACAGTCGTCCAATCAAGGCGCGAGACGGCGAGCTGCAACCGCCCGGCGAATCTGCGGGCAGCCGTCAGGTCGACGCCCGACAGCGCCAGAAGGAACTCATCGCCGCCATAGCGGATGGCCACCTGCCCGCTTCGTGTCTTGCTCGAGAAGAGCTCGCCGAGCTGGCGCAGGACAGCATCTCCGACGCCGTGGCCGAAGGTGTCGTTGATGTCCTTGAAGGAGTCGACGTCGACGATGATGCAGGCGACCTTGGTTTGCCGCGTCACCTCCTCACGGAGGAAGCGTTCGAGCATTCGCCGGTTGCCAAGGCCGGTGAGGGCGTCCTGTTCGGCTGAGCGTGTGGCTTCGGCCGCCTGAGTCTGGAGATGGCCGCGGTCCCGCTCGAGCTCGACGCGTGCCCAGACCTGCTGCACGAGCTGCCTTGTCTGGCTTTGGTGTATCGCCAACATGTGTTCATTGACTTCTCGCGTGTCCGCCAGCGCGCTCTGGAGGTCACCGTAAGCCTCCTCGCAAAGGGCCAATTCCTTGAGGGCAAGCATCAAGTCGTGCTCGTCGTTGCTCGCCTCGACGATCCGCACGTCGTGGCGGGCAGCGGCCAGGGCTTCCTCCACACGGCCGGCCAGGCGGAGACATCGGGTCTCGACCCACGCAAGCTCGGCACACGGAGTCGCAGACGTGCTCGCGTCAGCTTCGCATCGGAACTCGTCCAGCACCTGCAGTGCATCTTCCACGCGACCCGAAGCGCAGAGGACCTCGGCGAGCAGGCGGCGGCTGCCGAGCCGAGGGTTCATCTCCGCCGTCTCCTCGAGGACCAGCCTGCGTGCCATCGCCTCGGCGCGTTCAAGCCTTTGGGTGTCGACACCTAGGGGGGACGGCTGCTGCTGGGAGGCCAGCAGCAACGCGTCAGCGATGTTGTACAGCTCGCGGCAGACCTTTTCTCTCTCACCTAGGCGTTCGGCGGCAGCGAGTGAGGACTCGAACTGCTCGACTGCCCGGTCGTAGTCCAGGTGGTAGTAACAGAAGACGCCCAGCCGGTTGGCGATCTCCATGCGGACATGGTCATCGTTGACCGAGTCGAGACCCAGGATGCTCTTTGTCGCCAGTTCCGAGGCGAGCGCGACGTTGCCAAGTCGGGAGGCGTGCGCCGCACCGAGGCTCGCCGCGTCGATGGCCAGATCAGTCTCACCGGTCATCTCGAAGAGAGTCATCGCGGTGGCGGCGTCCTCACACGCCTCGCGGTCGAGCGTCTGGGACGATCTCACTCGGGCCCGGCAGATGAGCAGCCGGGCTCTGTCGGTGGGAGCCGTCACTGCCTCGAGCGCCCGCTCGATATCGGGCAGGCAGGCCTCGCAAGCCTCTGGGGTCGGCGCGAGACGCGTGCGCTCGAGCAACGTTGCCAAGTCAAGATCCGAACGGACGCTCTCCTGCACTCGTCTCTTTATCGGCCGGCGCGAGGCGGATCCTGAGAACACGGGGTGCGCTGGGCTGGCATTTCACGACGGCTGCGATCCTCCGAGCTGCTTGCGGACGAGGTGGTAGAGCACGAGCTGCGACACCCGACCCACCGCAGCGGTTGTCTGCTCCTCTTGCAGAAGGAAAGCGTCACCGAACCGGCTACGAAGCTCGGCCGAGCTGACGCCCCTGGCACCCAAGAGGCGCCAACTCGCTGGCGCATCGGAGATGCCGGCCAGGTAGAAGTCGGCGCCCTCGCGGGCGACGGCGGCGACGCCAGCCGCGTATGAGTCCCGAAGCCCAGCCGGGATGGCGTGATAGCAGCCGATGTCCACGAGCAGCTCGAAGGGGCCCCGGACCCCTGCCCGGCGAAGCTGGGTGACGTCGCCCAGCACGAAACTGGCCGAGGACCCACCGGCAAGAGCGCGGGCCTTCGCCGTCTCGACAGCCTTGGGGACGAAGTCAACTCCTACGACTTGCCAGCCATGCTTGGCGAGGTAGATGGCATCGGTACCGGTGCCGCAGCCGATGTCGAGGGCACGCCCGGGACGACCCTTGACCAACTCCTCCAGCTCAGGCTGCGGCTCGGCCGTGTCCCACCTGGGCTTGCCGAAGCGGTAGGCGAATCGATAGAAGAACGAGTCGAGTCTCATGGCGTCTCTTTTCGAGTGAGTCCGACGTCGGGCATACCCAAGACCGATGACGGCGTTCGTGTCGCGCGAACCAGGTGACTCACCGCACTGCCGCCTTCGTGAAAGCTTTGACGGACAGCAATGTGAAGAAGATCGCGTATGCGGTGAGAACGGCCAGGCTCAGCGCGGCCATGGTTGCGGCACTGGTGGAAGTCTTCCGGGTCATCGGGTTCTCCTATCGCTCAGTTAGTCGGTAGCTTAGTTGCTAAGTAGTATAGGAAGTCGCTATACTGAAGTCAAATGACCACACCCAGGCCCGAGGAGATGGCGGCTAGCCTGCAGCGGTTCGGCCTCGAACGAGATCGCATGCGAGCCGTGCTTGCCAGCGGAGCGAACATCAGCGCCACGGACCTCGACGCGATCGAGCACCTCGAGGCCGACGGTCCGCTGACGCAGCGTCAGCTGGGCGACCGGTTGTCGCTCACCTCCGGGGCGATCACAATGCTCGTCGACCGGCTTGAAGAGGGGGGCTGGGTGCGGCGTCGCCGCCATCCCAGCGACCGCCGTTACATTCTGGTCGAGCTGTCGGCGCAGGCCGTCGAGCGAATGCCTGCCGCCATGGTCGACTATCACAACCGGATCAGGGCGATCGCTGCCCAGGTTCCAGCTCAGCACCGAGAGGCGTTGCGAAGATTCCTACAGGCTGCAGCGGACGCGGCCTCATTGGCGGCCGGTGAACTGTCCCACCCGACCTGACCAATCAGCACCCCCATGAGGACCTGACCTAGGGGTGACTCGCTGCGAGCTGCAAAGCAGTCAGCAGGTCCTCGACAACTCTGTCACGCTGAGCAAGCTGGCGATGTTCGGGCCGGGTGCCTCCAGGCGCGCAGGTGACGCCGCCTGGCGCGGGACTGGTTCTCGAGCCAGGCGGTCTTGCCAGTCACGACCACTGGTAACTCGCCACGGGGCAGGCTCAAAGGCGAGCCGGCTCTCATTCGGGTGACGAGCAGGTAGGTCTCGGCGGCGCTGAGGACAGTGGCGGTGGCAATCAGCCATTCGAGATCGATGCCTAGCGCAGAAGCCCGTCCTCGGCCGCTTTGGCCCACAGGACGCGTCGCGTGTAGTGGCTCTACGTGCCGATGCGCCCCGATCAGGGTGTCGGCTGCCTCCCGACGACGAACAGCACTTCATCGAGCAGCTCGATGTCCGCCCGGGCGCCAGCCGGGAGCGCGTAGCTGTCGGTTGCCGAGAGCGTCGACGCCACCTCGACGCCGCCGGGGAGGATGGCGACCACCCGCACGGACGCGCCGAAGAACGAGGCGCGAACGACCACCGCCGGGCCGTCGGCCGACGGCCGGATACGGATGCTCTCCGGGCGGACGAGGACGTCGACTGCACTACCGGAGGGGAGCTCGGCGCTGGCGACGTTGGGCACGGGGAGGCGCGAGCCTAGGACGCTCACCGTGCCCGGGCCGACAATCTCGCCCGGCAGGCGGCTCACGGACCCGACGAACTGGGCGACAAAGTCGGTCGCGGGGTGGGAATAGACCTCTGCCGGCGTGCCGAGCTGCTCGAGGCGTCCCATGCGCATTACCCCGACCCGGTCCGACATCGACAGGGCCTCCTCCTGGTCATGGGTGACGAACAGGGTGGTGATGCCGAACTCGAGCTGGATGCGTCGGATCTCGTCGCGCAGCTGGGCGCGCACCTTGGCGTCGAGGGCCGACAGCGGCTCGTCGAGCAACAGCAGGCGCGGCTCGGCACAAAGGGCACGAGCAAGGGCGACCCGTTGCTGCTGGCCGCCCGAGAGCTCGTGGGGGAAGCGCTCGGCCAGCCCGGTCAGCCCGACGAGGTCGAGTAGTTCCCCGGCACGTGCCCGGCGTTGCGCAGCGGGGACCTTGCGCACCTCGAGGCCGAAGGCAGCGTTGTCCAGTGCGTTCATGTTCGGGAACAGGCTGTAGGCCTGGAAGACCATGCCGAGGTTGCGGCGGTGCGCCGGGAGCCGGGTGACATTCTCGCCGCCCACGAGCACCTCTCCCTCGTCAAGCTGCTCGAGTCCGGCCACGGCGCGTAACGCCGTCGTCTTGCCGCACCCCGACGGGCCGAGCAGCGCCACGAGCTCGCCGGGCGCGACCGAGATGGAGAACCCGTCGAGCGCATGCACCTTGTCGAAGCTGCGCCGGCATCGCACGAGCTCGAGCCCGGCGCTGGCGGCACGCCGCTGCACCTGCCGAGTCGTCGATACGGCCTGGGTCGCCTCGGTCGTGTCGGCCTCGGTCGTGCTCATCGGACCTCCCGCGATCTGGTCATGCGACGGCTTGGGTCGATGACGAAGGAGCGACGATCTCGGCGAGCGGCTCGTCAGGCCCGGCGGCGACCGCGGCGCCTAAGCGGCGCCGGCGCCCGGAACCGAAGACGGATATGGCTGCGAGCAGGCCCCAGGTGACGGCCAGGGCGATCACCGAGAGCGCCACGGACAGGTACACGCCGCTCGTCTCGACGCCGGCCAGGAACACGGGGAACGTCGGCTGCGTGGGCAAAAGGAGGCTGGCGACGGCGTACTCGCCGAGCGAGAGCGCCACGACGAGGAACGACGCGGCGAGGATGCCCGAACGCAGGTTGGGGAACAGCACCCGTGCGAACAACTTGCCCCAACCGGCCCCCATGGAACGGCCCGCCTCGACGAGGGTGTGCAGGTCGATCGAGCGCACGCCGGCGTCGATGGCCCGGTACGAGTACGGCAGGGCCAGGACCACGTAGAGCAGCACGAGGATCACGGGCGAGACGATGATCCAGTTCGGCAGGCTGTTGTAGACGCCGAGCACCCCGACGATGATAACGATCGGCGGGACGCCGAGCGGTAGCAGGGAGAGCGCCTCGAGGACGGACCGCCAGCGCGGCAGGCGCAAGTTGACGAAGATGATCGTCGGCACGAGCAGCGCCAGCGTCAGTGCCATGGCGCCGAACGAGACCTCGATCGAGGTGATAATGCTCGAGCCGAGACCGGGCTGCGAGAGCCCCTGGGAGTAGGCGGCGAACGAGAGTCGGCCGTGGTAGCCGCCTTCCAGGCTGAACTGCACGGTCGCGTACATCGGGACGATGACGTAGAGGCCGATGAGGCCGAGCGTGACGTAGCGGAAGGTGCGGTTGCGGATCATGACGGCGGTCTCCTCCCGCCCGCCGCCGTCGGGAGCCCCGTCATCGCAACCACCGTGATGTGCGGCGCTGCACGAGGACGTAGAGCGCGCCGGCGATGATCACGATGACCACCATCCCAAAGCCGAGGGCGTCACCGAGGTGGACCTGGTTGGCCACTGCGTTCCCGTCCAGGAACTGCCCGATCGTGAGTGGCACGAGCGGGACGACACCGGTGGTCAACACGTCCGCGGTGGCGTAGGCGGCAAAGGCGTCCATGAACAGGACCATCATCGTCGCCACGAACGGGGGGGCGATGACGGGGAGCCCGACCTTGCGCCAGTAGGTGCGCGCGTCCGCCCCGAGCGTCGACGCCGCCTCCCGCCACTCCCGTCGAAGCGCCTCGACGGGCGGCAGCATCAGGAGGATGGTGAGGGGGAGCAGGAAGTAGAGGTAGACGATGACCAGGCCGGAGAAGGACGAGATGTTGAAGCCGTGATCGTAGGGATTGAACCCGAGCCGAGCCAAAAGGTCGGTGATGACGCCGCTGTTGCCGACCGAGGCGATGAAGGCAAAGGCGAGCGGCACACCTCCGGTGTTGGCGAGCACCCCGCAGGCCGTCGAGACGAGATGGCGCATGGTGCGGTTCGGGAAGCTGACGAGCGCGACGGCGCCGAGAAGGCCGATGACGCCCGCGACGGCGGCCGAGACCGCCGCCAGCTCGAGGCTCGTGACGTAGTCGTTCAGGTAGGGCTGGCTCGAGTCGAGGAGGGTGTGGATGTTGGAGAGGGAGAGGTGGCCGTTGTTGTCGTGGAATGCCTCGACCATCACCGAGCCGGCGGGTACGACAAGAAAGAGCCCGACGTAGACGAGGAAGGGGGCGACGCCGATGACAGAGAAGAGGCCGCGTCGCCGGGCGCGACGGGCGGCAGGGCCCGCGTCGAGAACGCGGACCCTGCCCTCGTCGGATGCGGTAACCGCAGCCGGATCAGCCGACTGCAGACGCCCACTCCTTGATGACGAGGTCCTGGCCCGTCGTCACCTCGGCCGGGGTGGCTGTCACCGGCGCCTGACTGAGCGCCGGGACGCCCTTCTTGGCCGCCGCCGATGCCGTGCCATCCTTCACCATCGTCGTCCAGGTGGCGGGGAGCGCCCCACCGACGGCCCACAGGTTCTGACCGGTCGGCGAGTATAGGTACTCGAGCCACAGCCGCGCCGCCGCCGGGTGTGGGGCGTAGGCGCTGATCGCCATCGCGTAGTACTGGGCGTAGGGCTTGCCCGCTGGAACGATGATCTTCCAGTCGATGCCCGGGGACTTCGCCAGCTCCTGCTGCCACGACAGCTGGTTGTAGCTCCAGTCGAGCGTGGCGAGCACGCTCTTGTCCGCCATCGGCCCGTCGCCGGCACCGCCGGCCTCGATCGGGTTGAAGTTCCCGGCTGCGCGCAGCTTCTTGAAGAAGTTGATGCCCGGCTGGACGTTGGTCACCGAGCCGCCGTTGTTGATGGCGGCCGCCATCACCGCGCCGAAGCCGGCACCCGAGGCCGTCGGAGCGTTGTCGAGGCCGACGGCGTCTTTGAACTCCGGAAGGAGCAGGTCCGACCAGGTGGTCGGCGGGGTCTTGATGACGTTGGCGTTGTAGCCGATCGTCTCCAGGCCAGCGTAGTCATAGGCCCAGTAGCCCTTGGGGTCCTTCCAGCCGACAGGGAGTTCATTCCACTCCTGGGTCTCGTACGGCGAGAAAATCGGGCCCTTGAAGACCCCGGGCTCGCCCTTCACGGCCTCTGAGGCATAGGTGAGGCCGATGTCGAGCACGTCGGGTTCGTCGGGCTTGCCATTGTCGCTCACGATCTCTTGGATCTCGTCGGCGCTCGTCCCGTTCGGGTTGGTGTCGAGGATCTTGATGCCGTACTTGGCCTCGAAGTCCTTGATGATATTGCCGTAGTTCGCCCAGGTGGGTGGGTCGGTCGTGACGGTGAGATTGCCCTCGGCCTTGGCGGCTGCAACGAGAGCGCTCATCCCGCCGCACGAGTTGGCCGTCAGGGCCGTCGCCCAGCAGCTCGCCGAAGACGCCTGGGCGCGCGTGACACTGGCGCCTGCGCCCGAGACCGTCCCGAGCCCGAGCGCCGTTACTGCAAGGGCTATCCCGGCGCACCAGCGCAGAGCTGTTTTCTTCTGCATTCCCCTTGGATCCTCCTTCTCGTCCCCTTGGGGACGTTCCGATCACGGCGCGACCCGCCGCGGCCATTCGGCTAGGCCGCACCGTAGATGGCCCAGGTAGCGAGCCGATGGCCCAAAGGTGGCGCGTTCGTGAACATGCGGTACGAC
>JBKQMT010000160.1:0-51788 GCA_052146595.1 Acidimicrobiales bacterium | reverse complement strand
TGCTGGAACTGGGCAGCAGGAGCCCCACCATCCACCGGCGTCTCCGAATGCGGTAACACCTACTGGCTGACCGAACCTATCTTGGGCCTCGCGGCAGATCCGAAGACGGATGCCGCCTGCGAGGGGTCGGCTCAGGTCGATGCCCTCCCCTAGCCGCACCGCCCGGGCTCGCGCCGCCAGGATCGAAGCGATGAGTCGCGGCTGACATGCCCGAGCTCGCGCGGGGCGGCTGCTAGACGAGCCTGAGGGGCGAGTCGACCACTCGCTCCTCGATGCTCTTCATCAGCTCTTGCTGCGAGCTCGACCGCAGCGGGACCGCTCGCGTCTCTTCGAGGAGCCGTCCGACGGCGGCGATCACCTCTCCGAGCTGGTCAGGCGAGCCGGTCAGGGCCGGGAGGATGCCTGCGACCGCTCTGGCCCGGGTCGGCGTTGCCGGGCCCCCGGCCGGTTCCTCGTCGAAGGTCCATGCACCGAGGTGGTAGCGGCCCGGCTCCATCGGCCAAAGCTCGCTTCGCGACGGCGCGAGCCCGGTGAGCTCGGCGAGGACCTCCGGGGCGATCTCGACCTGCGGCTCAGGAATCACGAGCTCGCATTTGTCAGGGTCGACGAGGGCATTCGGCTCGTCGCTCAGTCGCACACCGAGCCGCGCGAGCCGAGCCTGGAGGTAATCCATCCAGTAGAGGGCCATCGGCGGGAGCAGCACCGCCTGATCGCCGACGAGGGCGGCCACGCTGGTGGTGACGATCAGACCCTCGGCGTCTCTGTCGAGCAAGGCGGAAAGATGGGCACCCAGAGCAGAAAGGATCCGGCGGGGCGACCTGCTCCTCACCGCGGTCGAGTTCCCCGCGAGGAGAAGGCTGAGGCCCTTGGTCCCGGCGCCACCGTCGTCTCCCAGCACGACGGAGAAGTTGTCGGGCGCCGGCGTGTCCTCGTCGAGCCGATAGGAGGCGAAGGCCCGGGCGAGGAGATCGTCGGTTGCAAGAGAGTCGGCACGGATCCCGACGTTGAACTCGCCGATCGCGTACGCCGAAGTGACGGCCCACTGCCGTGGCTCTTTCCCCGCCTGGGCGGCCGACGGCCGGCACACCCCGCTCGCGGCGGGGAGGCTCTTGCGGGGAGCTGCCCTCGCCTCCTTGTCGTCGTCGCGCCCTGCCGGGCTGGTCGCCTCGACCGCGGCGATCCCCGCTGCCCTGCGCGCGAGCGCCGGAACCTCCACCGCACCGTATGCAAGCGGCTCGGCGACGCGCCCCCCGGCTTCGAGGAGATACGCCACGGGAGTCCCGAGTGCGACGAAGGGGTCGCGAGGCGCGCTCTCGTCTGAGCTCGCAGCCTCACGGCGGTAGAAGGCCACGTCGCTCAATCCATGGGGCGCGAGCAAGCGATCGTTGTCCTCGGGCGTTCCCACGCTGAGAAGCGCCAAGGAGATGCCTCTTTCCGCGAGAGCAGGCCGGCACTGCGCCAGATCGGCTCCGATCTGGGCGCAGTAACCGCAGAACGGGCTCCAGTTCACGAGCAGCGTTGCCTCGTCCGGGCGCGGGAGTTGCACGTGAGCGCCGTCGGAGGCGATCACCGGCAAGGTGTCGAGCTCGTCACCCACCTGGAGCAGGCCGGTCATAGGCGACGCCGCTGGCATGGGTTGAGAGACCCCGGCCACAAGTCCGAGACGACCAAGCTCGCGCGTCATCTCGAGGGTGTCGGCCCTCACCACCTCGAGCGGAGCGTGGAAACCGTCGGCCAGATCGGCGGCGAGCTCGTCAAGGGTGACGTCGCCGTCGAAGCACTCCCACACGAGGGCGGCGGTGCTGTTCAGCACGTGCATCTGTCCGGTGTTCCTGTCGACGATCAGCACCTCGTCGTCCAGGCGCGTGGAGATGACTGAATCACGGGGACATGGTGCAAAGCCCGCTTCGATGTCCTCCGGAGCCAGGTCGGGCAGCGCTTGCGAGGCTTCTCGGGTACCTGTCGCGGACTGGTCGGTGCTCACGGTCATCGTCAAGCTCCTCTTCGAGCTGGGCCCGGGTGAGGGCCTCCCAAGGTCATAGGGAGGCGGACCCGGTCGGGTAAGAGGTCGCGCTGAGCACGGCCTTCCCGGGTGCCGGCGTGGTGGGGGAATCGGCCGCGCAAGAGCAAACTACGTCACGGTCGCTCAGGCGGCGGTGCTGGTCGCAACGTCGCGTGTGATGGTCGTCCGGGCTGCTCGTGAGGCCACGACGGGAAGCGGTGCCCGGCGTTTGTTGCAAGAGACGCTCTGCGAAGCCAAGTTCGAACGCCAGCCGGAGCACATCTGCCGTGTCCCCGGCGCGCATGCCGCTCGAACGGCACAGCTCCCGAATCTCGGCGATGAGGATGTCCGGGCGTGCGAATGGGTCGAGGGTAGGGACGCGTCCGGGATGCAGCGGCGGCACCACGACGTGCGAGATCAGCGGGTGGATGGGCCGCTGGTCCGGCTCGTCCTCGTTGAACAGCACCTCGTTGAGCTTCTCCCCCGGGCGAAGGCCCGTGTAGACGACGTCGATCTCTTCGTCGGCCTCGGCGATCATGCGCCGGGCCACCTCGGCGATGCGAACCGGTTCGCCCATGTCGAGCACAAGAGCCTCGCCCGAAGTTCCCACCGCTCCGGCATGGATCACGAGCTGGATCGCTTCCTCGACGGTCATGAAATATCGCCGCACCTCGGGGTCCGTGACCGTGACCGGCACCTTGGAGCTGATCTGGGCCGTGAAGGTGTGGAAGACGGACCCGCGACTGCCGAGCACGTTACCGAAGCGCACGCTGAGATAGGTGCCGTCGGAGGACGAGGCTCCAGCTGCCGCCGTCAGGCGCTCGCAGATCCGCTTCGAGTAGCCCAGCACCGAGCAGGGATCGACCGCCTTGTCCGTCGAGACGTTGACGAAGCGCTCGACGCCGTGGCGAACCGACGCCTCGAGCAGGTTGAGGGTTCCCCAGACGTTCGTCTTGACCCCTTCCCCGGGGTGACGTTCGAGCATCGGGAGGTGCTTCAACGCCGCGGCGTGGAAGACGACCTCAGGCCGCCGCTCTTGGAACAGGGCCTCGATCCCGGTGCGGTCGCGGATGTCGAGCAGGACGACATTCGGAGAATCGAGGAGAGCTCGACCGTCGATTGACAGCTGCAAGGCGTGCAACGCGGTCTCGTCGCGGTCGAGCATGATCAACTCGGCAGGTTGGAAGCCGTGGATCTGTCGGCAGAGCTCGGAGCCGATCGAGCCACCGGCACCGGTGACGAGCACCCGCCGGCCTGTGAGGCAGCCCGCCGCCGCCGAGAGATCCGTACGGATCTCCCTCCTTCCGAGGAGGTCCTGCAAGGTGAGCTGGCGGATGTCGGACGGCTTCGCCGATCCCTCGATCACCTCGCGAACCGACGGCAGCACCTTCACCGTGAGGCCTGCCTCGGTCGCGAGCGCGGACAGCTCACGATGCAACGAGCTCGATCCCGAACGAACCGCAATGAGCAGGGTGTCGACTTCGTAGCTCTCTTTCGCCGCTGCCATGTCCTTACGGTCGCCCACGACGGGAACCCCCATGATCGACAGGTGGCGTTTGGCGGGGTCGTCGTCGAGCAGTGCCACGGGCAGGTACGGGCTGTCGGGATTACGGAGCGTCGTCGCTATGACCTCCTCGGCGGCGTGACCAGCTCCGAAGATCAAAAGCCGGGTGGCCTCGTCGCTTGGCCGGCGGTAGAGATCGAGAACGAGGCGCGCGGCGTAGCGCGCCGAGAGCATGATGACGAGGGCTGCGATGCCACCGATGATCGGCACGCTCTCGGGGACGAGGTGGCCGTCGAGGAGGTTCAAGACCAGCAAGCCGCACGTGATGGAGAACCAGCAGCAGGTCAGTGCGCCGATGCCTTCGAAGCTGGCCATCAGCCAGCGCCCCCGGTAGAGCCGGGTCACGGTGCCGATTACCAGCTGAGCGACGGACGCGATGGCGGCCGTGACAA
Organism: Acidimicrobiales bacterium; assembly: GCA_052146595.1. Taxonomy (GTDB): domain Bacteria; phylum Actinomycetota; class Acidimicrobiia; order Acidimicrobiales; family Bog-793; genus Fen-455. The sequence continues at coordinate 47,830 of JBKQMT010000160.1, read as the reverse complement.
CCAGTCCGAGCGGTCGCGGAATGTGGACTGACAGGTCGTAGCGGAGAACGGTCCCCACTGTCAGGCCGATCGGCCACGCCAGCGCGTCGCAGGTGGCGAGAAGGCCGCGGCGTTGCCGCACGCTCATCTTGTCGATGACGCGCTGGCTTGCCCTCCCCGTCCTGCTGTGCTGGAACATCATCCCCCTCCTCGCACGAGAGCCGAGCACGTCAAAGGCGCAACGACAGGACTCGTACGCCATGATGGCGCCCGGACTCCAGCACGTCAACGGCGAGAACCGACGAATGCTTCCCGCAAGATTTGTGCCGCCGCTGTCCGGATCACGACGGAACTGAGGGTGCCGGAACCAGCGTCGCCAGGACGATCCTTCGGCCATGCCCGCTCTTCGAGAAGAGCTGCTTGGCGTCTTTGCCCTATAGGTGCTCGACGTTGGGCCCCTGGAGCCGGTGGCGCGTGTCGAGCACGTACCCAGCGCGCTCGGCCACCATGGCGAAGTCGAAGCAGGAGTGGTCTGTGAGGATGACCACGGCGTCAGCCGCATCGACCTCCTCGGATGTGAGCTCGACGAGCAATGCCCGCTGCTCGATCCAATCTGCGTCGACGAGGGGATCCACCGCCCGTACCTGGGCACCGAGGGCCAGCAATCGTTCGGCGACGACGAGGGCGGGCGAGCCCCGAGCGTCACCTGTGTTCGGCTTGTAGGCGAGCCCGAGGACGAGAATCCGTCGTCCAGCAACGGACTTGCCCTGCTGGTTCAGCGCGAGAGTCAAGCGGCGTACGACGTACTCAGGCATGTGGTCGTTGACGTCGTTGGCGAGCTCGACGAACCGGAACGGTGTGCCCACCCTGCGCTTGACGTGCCAGGCGAGATAGCTCGGGTCGACCGGAAGGCAATGCCCACCCACTCCTGGACCAGGGTTGAAGCGCATGAAGCCGAACGGCTTGGTCTCCGCGGCGTCGAGCGCCTCCCAGATGTCGATGCCCAGGTCGCCGGCGAACATCGCCAGCTCGTTGACGAGGGCGACGTTGACGTGACGGAAGGTGTTCTCGATGAGCTTCACCAGCTCGGCCTCGCCCGTGCCGGAGACTGGCACCGTGCGCTCCACGATCGTGCCATAGAACTCTTGAACGGCATCGAGCGACGTGGGATTCACGCCCGAGACCACCTTCGGAGTGTTGAGGAGGCTCCAGGTCCGGTTCCCCGGGTCGATCCTTTCCGGGCTGTAGCCGAGATGGAAGTCAACCCCGGCGACAAGCCCCGATCTCTCCTCCAAGATGGGCCGGAGCAGTTCCTCTGTCGTGCCGGGGTAAGTCGTCGACTCGAGAATGACGCAGCCCCCGGGACGGAGGTGGGCCCCCAGTGTGTGGCCGGCGGACTTCACAAAAGACAGGTCCGGCGTCCCGTCCTGAAGCGGTGTCGGCACTGTGATGACCCCGATGTCGAAGCCGGCGCAACTCCGTTCCTCAATCGTCGGTCGGAACCGCCCGGTGCTGAGCGCAGCGGCGAGCTGCGCACCCGGGACGTCCTCGACGTAGGACTCACCGGCCGCGAGGCGCTTGATGCGCTGCTCATCGGTGTCGAAGCCCACGACTCGATAGCCCACCTCTACCGCGCGCAGAGCAAGAGGCAATCCGACGTAGCCTTGCCCGACGACGACCACGGTCTTCATAAGGCCCCAGGATCCTCCCTCTTTGCCTCAATGCGGCCCCTGGATGCGCTGGGCTTTCGTCGCCTCGCTGAAGCTAATCGAACCAGACCGCGCGGTCAATCGACCGGACCGGCGACATCACTCGATGCCACTCCTCTAATGGTGCGCCCGTCGAATGAGTCGTGTGCCCGGGCCGTCCAGATCGCGAAATACTTCCGGCCTGCACTACTTCCACTATCACTGTCCGAAGCGACTGCCTGGGCGTTTCGCGTCTCGAGGATGCAGCATTCGGCCCCCTGCTCGCGATCGTTGCCTGCCCGGACGGCACCTCGGGGAGCGGGCGGTGACCGCCCGCATGGGCCACAACGCCGAGACGCTCGTGAAGACAATGGCTATCTGCGCAGGCTCGCAGTAGGCGGGCGACATACGCTTGCGTCATGGGCGTGTGGAACTCTGGCTCTAAGTGGACCTGATCGGCCGGTCCGCGGAGCTCGAGCTGCTCACCGGCCCGCTGGCACAGGCGGCGGATGGCACGAGTGCCGCTCTCGTGGTGCGGGGCGAGCCGGGGATAGGAAAGACGGCGTTGCTGGACGCCGTGGCGGCTCAGGCCCAAGGCGATGGTATGAGGGTGGCTCGGGTGACCGGCGTGGAGTCGGAGATCCCGCTCGGCCATGCGGCCTTGCACAGGCTCCTCCTCTCGTTCCCCGGGCTCATAGAGGCGTTGCCCGCGCCCCAACGCGAGGCGCTGCAGTCGACCTTCGGGCTGGTGGCCGGCCCGCCACCGGACCGGTTCCTCATCGCCCTCGGGGTGCTCACGCTGCTCGCCGACGCGGCGGCGGAGGCACCGCTTTTGTGCATCGTCGACGACGCGCAGTGGCTCGATGCCGAGTCGGCCATGGTCCTCGGCTTCGTCGCCCGCCGGCTGCAGGCCGAGGGGGTGGTGATGCTCTTCGCGGCCCGCGAGCTGACCGAGGTGGCCTCGGCCCTCCAAGACCTCCCAGAGCTCGTCGTCGGCGCCCTCGACGCCGCCGCCGCCACCACCTTGCTGTCCTCGATCGCCAAGAGCAGGCTCAGTCCAGACGTGGGGTCGCGCCTTGTCGCCGAAGGGGGCGGGAACCCGCTGGCGCTGGTGGAGCTGGCTGCGGAGCTGACCCCGGCGCAGCTGGCCGGGACGGCCACCTTGCCCGACCCGCTCCCGGCGGCAGGTTCCCTCCAGCAGATGTTCGCCCGCCGCCTGGGCAGGCTCTCGCCTGGCACCCGGCTGCTCTTGGCGGTGGCCGCGGCCGAGCCGACCGCCTCCCAAAGCCTCCTCTGGCGCGCCGCCGAGCGTCTCGGCGTCGATCCCGCCCTGGCCGAGTCCCAGGTCACCGGGTTGGCCGAGCTCAGCCCCACCGTCACCTTCCGCCATCCCGTCGTCCGCTCGGTCGCCTACCACAGCGTGCCCGTCGCCCAAAGGCGACTGATCCACCAGGTGCTGGCGGAGCTGATCGACGCCGAACAGCCCGACCGCGTGGCCTGGCACCTGGCGATGGGGGCGAGCGGACCGGACGAGACAGTGGCGGCCCAGCTCGCCCAGGCGGCCGAGCGGGCCATGGACCGTGGCGGATACACGGCGACGGCGACGTTCCTCGCCCGAGCGGCCGAGCTCTCGCTCGACGACCAGCTCCGAACCGACCGCCTCCTTGCCGCCTCCGAAGCCGCCCTCACCGCGGGACGTCTCGAGCAAGCCCGGACACTGCTCGACCAGGCCCAAACGGGGGTCACGAGCGACCAGCAGATGGCGGCCGCCTTGCGCCTCGGCGGCGAGGTGTCCTTCGCAACGGGTCACGCCGGTGATGCCGCCCGGCAGCTGCTCGCCGCCGCCAAGAGGCTCATGCCGGTCGACGCCGGGCTTGGACGACGAACACTGCTCGGCGCCCTCACTGCTGCCGTCTACACGCGAGAAGAGGCCGTCGAGGAGGTGCGCGCCTTCGCCAAGGACCTCTTCGAGACCCCCCCTGACCTCGAGGACCCGTCCTCTGTTGCCGACTGCTTCCTCCTCGGCTTCCTGCACCGCCTTTCCGGTTCGCCGGAAAAGGCGGCCCCCCTGCTCCGGGCGGCAATGGGCCATCTCGGAGACCCCGAGACACCCGACGCCGTCCGCATGTCGGTTCCGGTCGTCGTCGGTGCCCTGGCAGGCACCGAGCTGCTGGACGAGGACCTCCTAAGAGAGGTGTTGGACGCCTACGTGCGCTTCGCCCGTCGAGCAGGCGCCCTCTGGGTTCTCCCTCCGGCCTTGGCGAGCCTGGCAATTACTCTCACCCGTCATGGCCGCTTCGACGAGGCGCAGGAGGCCTGCGCCGAAGCTCGCGCTCTCGGAGAGGCGACGGGGGCCACGGGGAGACCCTTGGCCTGGTCGGCTGAGCTGAATCTCTTGTGTTGGAGGGGTCGTGAGGCCGAGGCGCGAGAACACGGGATCAGGATCAGTGCCGAGGAGGAGGGCCGCGGGGGAGACGTCGGTGGCTACCGAGACCAGTCACCGATGTACTTCGCTGTGCTAGAGCTCGGCCTGGGCCGCTACAGACCCGCCTACGATCACGCACTGCCCATCTATCGTGCCGACAGGTTCGGATTCGGCACGCTCGAGCTGCCCGAGATCATCGAGGCCGCTACCCGCTGTGGTGAAATGCTCGTGGCACATGAAGCCCTGGGCCGGCTGGAAGAAAGGGCAGAAGCGAGCGGCGCCCGCTGGGGGCTCGGTCGGCTCGCCTGTTGCCAGGCGCTGCTGGCCGAGGATGCCGAGCCCCTCTACCGCAGGGCGATCGAGCTCCTGAAGCCAGGCCCTCTTCTCACGGACCTGGCCAGGGCCCACTTGCTTTTCGGGGAGTGGTTGCGACGACAACGTCGCCGGCGTGAGGCGCGACTCCAGCTCACCGCGGCCTATGGCTTGTTCTCGAACATGGGCGCCGAGGCCTTTGCTCAGCGTGTCCAGGTCGAACTGGAGGCGACCGGTGAGACAGCTCGCAAGCGCAGCGTGGAAACCACGCAGACCCTCACTCCACAAGAGACACAGGTAGCTCGACTCGTTGCCGCGGGCGGCACCAACCGAGAGGTCGCCGCCCAGCTCTTCATCAGCCCGGCCACTGTCGACTACCACCTGCGCAAGGTGTACCAGAAGCTCGAGATCACGTCTCGAACGCAGCTGGCTCGAACGATGCTGGCCGGGATCTGAGTGAAGCCTAGAAGAGACCCTCGAGAAGAGTGCGGTCTGCATCCGGAACCCGTGTGAACAGAGGCTCTACAGCCGCTTGCAGTTGGCTCATTGCGGACTGAAGATGGGCACGGTCGTCTTCGCTCAGCTGTCGTTGAGGCCTGATGGCCACTCGAAGCACCGACGCCGAGAAGCGCTGGGCCTCCTCTAGAAACTGCCGGGCCACGGGGTCGTCGAACAGTCCCGGAGCGGCTGTCAGCAGCATGCTCGCCAGGTTTCGTAGCTCCTCGGTCAGAGTGCTCGCGGAGCCTTCTCCGGCGTCGCCGATCGTCATCACCGTAGTCCATGCTCGATGGGCTTGGCCGTAGACGATCAACGCCTGGACGGCGACCGACAGCGCGCGCTCGCTGCGCCGACGACGGGCAACCACCTCGTCGACGATCAGCCCGGCCACGGCCAGCACCAACAGGCTGGTGGCGATCGAGCAGGTCAGCGCATGCCGGTCCCACCAAAGCTGGAAACTTCGTATCCACAAATCGCAGGCGACCAACGCGAGAAGGATCATTGCCACCGTGGCGGCCGCGAAGCGGCGAACAGCCTCGAACATGAGTGAAAGCATGCTTCCTTCGCGTGCAGGTTTGCAGCTTTTCCGGGCGGACTCGTCGGCCCTGCGAGCCGGGACAACCATCCGGGCCCGGACAGCCACTGGTGGAGAGCGCCCAAGCGGGGCTCTCCACCGCGACATTGCCCTATCCTCGTCAGCTCGTTGCAGTGAGACGTCGCCGACAAACCTCCGCAGTTTGCACGTTCTGCGTTGCACGAGGCTGTTACAACGAGCGCCCCTGCCGCTGGCCGAGCGTCCCCGACACGCAGCACTTCGGGGATATCGTTGGCAGACCTCCCCGAGAAGATCTCGCTGTTGCACCAAGACGGACAAAGTCCTTGACCATTCCTACCTCGCACCTAATCGGCTTCTGCCTCGCGTCACTCGCGATCATCATCGTTCCGGGACCCAGCGTGCTCTTCACTTTGGCGAGAGGCATCGCCTGGGGGAGGGCTGTCGCCGTCCTCACGGTGATCGGGAACGGCTTCGGGATGTTGGTGCTCTCTGCGCTGGTGGCCGTTGGCCTCGGCCCCCTGCTGGCCCACTCCAAGCCCTTCACAACCATCGTCGAAGTGGCGGGTGGCCTCTATCTGCTCTGGCTCGGTGCTGGGGCGTTGCGACACCGACACGCACATGCGGCTTCGATGACAAATCGCGAATCGAGCAAACCTCCCGTCTCGCGAGTCGTCAGGCAGGGCTTCATCGTGGGCGCGTTCAACCCCAAGGCGCTCATCTTCTTCGTCGCGGTTTTCCCTCACTTCGTTGATCGCTCGTCGGGGAACGTGGCCGTACAACTTCTCGTACTTGGAGTCATCTTCACCGTCCTCGCCGTGTTGTCGGATGGGACGTGGGGAATGATTGCCGGAACAGCACGAGACTGGCTCGCGGGGTCCGCCAGTCGACTCGTGGCTCTCCGCACGATCGGCGGCGTCGTCATGCTCGGACTCGGTGTGCTGATCATCACATCGGCCCTTCGCTTCTGAAGATGTCCCGCGTTCCTCGCTCATCTCTGGGTCGTACGTCGGATGCCCAGCACGGCCCTCGACGAGTCAGCTGTCGCCACGTCGCAGCTCCCTGAGCGCGCGAGCGAGCTGATGCGATCTCCGTCCGGTGTCGGTCCGAGACACCTCAGGCGCCGCCCTGTGCCGCAGTCGGTACCGATACGGCTGAGGTCACGGCTGGCCGGCTCACGAACCTGCGGAAAGTCGGTTAGCCGGCTGGAGTGCTGAAGCGCTCGCGGCCGGCAAGGCTCACGGGCAGCGGTGCCATGCCAGCGGGGCAGCAACAGGCCTTCGTCAACCAGTCTCAGGCAGCTCAGCCCGAAGAAAAGAGCGCACGGGAGCACACGGCAAAGTTCTGTTAAGCGCCTGTTATGCGAGGCAGGGGATAATGGGTCTCCGATGAACGGCGTGGACGCTCCCCATCAGGCGAGACGGCCGCGAGCGTGCCGCGCAGGTTTTCCCGTCCTTGCCCTCGTCGGTATTACAACCCTCTCGGCCGCCTGTGGCAGCGGTTCGGCCTCACCAGGCGTCGCCAGCGTCGGCTCCAAGTCCTCGACCACGGTGGCGGGAGGGGCTGCAGGCAACAGCGGCCCCTCAACGCTGACTCCCGAACAGCTGCAGACCCTGATCGCGTTCGCTGCGTGCGTTCGCGAGCATGGGCTTCCAAGCTTCCCCGACCCCCCGTACTCCAACGGTGAGCTGAACAAGTTGGGGTTTCGCAAGTACTCGCCCCAGATGGTGGGAGCGACCAATGCCTGTCATGCGGACGCGCTCGCGGCTGGGGTCGTCCAGACCCCCGCAGAGATCCAGCAGCATCTCGAGCAGATGCTCAAGATCGCCGAGTGCATGCGGGCGAATGGGGTGACGAACTTCCTCGACCCCGATGCCCAGGGTGCCTTTACGGCTCCGGTCGGCGGCTCGTCCTCAAACATGGACAATTCGCCTCAGTATGCAGCCGCGGCGAAGAAGTGCGACGGGCCACCATGAGCAGTCTCCGCAGAACGGATTCTCAGGGCGTCGACCAGACACCGTCCTGAGCCCCTCCCAACACCGGCGGTCCGTATCGAGAGGCACGACGACGTGACAAATACCACTGCAGACAGAATCCAACACCTTTCTCCCGACGAGCGCGCCGCACGGGGAAGAGCCGCACGATCAAAGACCCCTCGTTCGGCGCACGCTCAGTGGTCACAGGCCGACCGCCAGTACGATCCGCTCGAGCTTCTCGCGGCACAGGCCGCGACCAGGGTTCCCGATCTCGTGCCGATCCGCCACGGGCGCATGGCGGCCTCACCGTTCGCCTACTACCGCGGCGCCGCTTATCCAATGGCTGCGGATCTCTCCTTCTTACCCCGCACAGGGCTCGACGTGCAGCTATGCGGTGACGCCCACCTCTCCAACTTCGGCGGCTTCGCCTCCCCGGAACGAGCGCTCGTCTTCGACATCAACGACTTCGATGAGACGAACCCCGGCCCGTTCGAGTGGGACGTCAAAAGGCTGGCCGCAAGCCTTGAGATCGCTGCACGGAGCAAGGACTTGGCCACGCGACTGCGAAGAGAGATCGTGGCCAAATCGGTCCGGTCCTACCGCGAGGCGATCCAAGTGTTCGCCGCCGAACGACACCTTGACGTCTGGTATTCACGCCTGGACGCGGCGGGCATCGTGGCCAGGTGGGGCGGCACTGCCCATGGCGATATTGTGGCCGAGTTTCAGCGGGCCGTGGGCAAGGCACAAACAAGAGACCGACTTAAGGCTCAGGCGAAACTCACCCACGAGGTCGACGGTGAGCCTCGCATCATCAGTGATCCGCCCCTCATCGTGCCCGTCGAGGAGCTCTTGAGCGACATTGATGCCCGCCAAGTCGAGAACACGATTCACGAGGCGTTGCGTTCCTATCGCCGCTCGCTTCCAGGCGACCGGCGACGTCTGCTGGAGCGATACCGCTTTGTGCACCTCGCGCAGAAGGTTGTCGGAGTGGGCAGTGTCGGTACGAGAGAGTGGGTTGCGCTCCTGCTCGGGCGCGACGAGCATGACCCCCTCTTCTTACAGATGAAAGAAGCGGAGGCTTCAGTTCTCGAGCGATTCGTGGGCAAGAGCGGCTACACCAATCACGGACAGCGAGTCGTCGAGGGTCAGCGCCTCATGCAGGCAGCCAGCGACATCCTTCTTGGCTGGGAGCGAGTCACCGAAGCCGACGGCCTGAAACGGGACTACTACATCCGCCAGCTGTGGGACTGGAAAGCGTCGGCCGACGTCGATTCGATATCTCCCGACGTGTTGGCGATCTACGGCCAGATGTGCGGTTGGACGTTGGCGAGGGCTCACGCTTGCTCGGGCGACGCCATCGCCATCGGCTCGTACCTAGGTGAGACCGAAAGCTTCGACCGGGCAATCACCGAGTTCGCCGGTGCCTACGCCGACCAGACCGACGAAGACCATCGAGTCTTTGTCGCCGCCATCGCCGCGGGAGCCATCAAGGCTCGATCCGGGGTTTAGCGGCTCCTGGGCGAGGTCCGAACGCCGGTTGCGCATTGGAGCAGCTGGACGCGCTGTCTTCTCAGCTCGCTCAGCGCAGGCGTGAGCTGGCCGAGAATCCTAAGAGCCCGCTCCAGGCTGACACCGCTCGCAGGACGTCTGGGTTCCATACCGTTACGGTGTGGGCCATCATGCCCTTGACCTTCCACGAACAGTCAAGCTCCTCAACAAAGGACGATCGACATGTCGGATAATCCACCACGACCCGTCCAGACCCGACGCGAGCGGATAGCCCTGTCAGCGGCATCGAGGCAGGTTCCGCTTCAGACCATCGTCGTGACGATCGCGCTTGTCGTCGCCGTCTATCTGGCGGGCAAGCTCCTGTACCGCTTGCGCGACATCGTGTTGCTCATGTTGGTGGGGGGCTTTATCGCGCTGTTCCTCAACCCGCAAGTCGCGGCGCTACAGCGCTGGAAGGTGCCCCGCCGGGGGTTTGCCGTCGCGATCGTGACGCTTTGCGGCCTGCTGGTGTTCGTAGGCCTGGCCGTGGCATTCGGCTATCCCCTCGTCAATGGGATCACCCATCTCGCGAACAACTTGCCGGCCTACGTCGAAAAGGCGACACACAACAAGGGCTGGATCGGACACCTGGTTCGTCGCTACCACGTCCAAGCCTGGGTAAAGAGGAATTCCCCCAAGCTCGTGACCTTCGCCGAAGGCCTTGGCAGGCCGGCCTTAGCGCTCGGGAAGGGTGCGGCGTCGGTACTCATCGCCCTCGCCTCGACCTTTGTCTTCGTGGTGCTGCTTCTGCTCGAGGCCCCGAAGCTTCGTCGATGGATACTGGGACAGATGTCTGCTGACCGGGCGCGAAACTTCACACGCGTCGGTCGGGCCATAAGCCGATCAGTGTCTGGCTACATGCTGGGAGATCTGCTCACATCATTGATCGCCGGGACCGTCGTCTTTGTGACCTTGACGGCCCTTTCTGTTCCCTTTCCCCTGCTCTGGGGGCTCTGGGTGGGCCTGGTCGACTTCCTGCCCAACATCGGTGGCGCCCTCGCCGGCATACCGACGGTGCTGTTCGCCTTCGCCCACTCGCTCTCGGCAGGCATCATCACCGCCTTGGTGTTCCTCATCTATACCCAATTGGAGAACCACATCCTGAATCCCCTGATCATGAGCCGCACCGTCAGGGTCAACCCGCTTCTCGTCCTGGTGTCCGTTTTCGTCGGCGCAGACATCGGAAGTTGGGTCGGCGGTCTGTTAGGCGGGTTCGTGGCAGCTCTCCTTGCCATCCCGATAGCCGGCGTCATCCAGATAATCGCCCGCGAACTCTGGCGCGCCACGGCGCCAGACGCGGCGCAGCCGTCGATGGAGACCGCCGCAACACAGTTGCACACGGCTTCGCCGCCACCAACCTGAGACGCCAGGGGAACGAGTTGGCTCACCAGCTCTCACCACCGAGCGACTCCGGGGCGGTCGCTGCCCTCGGAACATGAACGCGGAGAAGCGCGCGCCAAGCAACTCGACGTAAGCTTGCAGCCGGTGGAAAGCGCTGTCCAGGAGGCCGCGAAAGCAGTCAGGCGAACTGCTGAACCCACATCGGTCCCACGCCATCACCCACATCGGCTCATGAGGGGATCGATGAGTGATCTCGCCGGAGGACCGGTACAGATAAAGCCAATGCGTCAGCCAAGGAGGCACCAATGATCGCAGCGACGTTCGGTGTTCGACAGGTTGTGTACTCCCTTCTTTGGTTCTTCGTGTTCTTCACCGTGATCTGGTTGATGGTCTCGGTCTTCATCGACATCTTTCGCAGCGACGACCTGAAGGGCTGGGCGAAGGCCCTCTGGGTCCTGCTGGTGCTGGTGCTCCCACTCATCGGATGCCTGGCCTACTTCATCGTCCGCGGGGACAAGATGCGCGCCCACCATGCCCAGGCGCAGCAGCAGGAGGAGCAGGAACTGAGAGATTATGTGGGGGCTGGTGGCTCCTCGGCAGAGGAGCTGTCCCGGCTCGCCGAACTGAGGAAGGACGGAACGATCTCCGAGGAGGAGTTCCAACAGCTGAAGTCCGAAGTCATGCGACGAGCCTCGGACACGAAGGACCACTAGTGATCTGAGTCAGAAATAAGTCTGAGCGGAGGATTTTCTCTCCTTCGCAGGGCGTTGACCCTTCGTCGGCGACGATAGGAGGCGGCGATGCGCGAGCGAGCGCTGGCGGACTCGAACCGCCATGCGAGTACAGCTCCGTGTCATGCGCGTGCCCGCTTCCCCGTCGGCCGCAGAATGCGCTCGCCGAAGCGACGCCGCAGTGTCCCACCGCGTGGCGCCGAGTCGAGAGGGTTGCGGGCGACTGCTGAACTGCCCCAGCCGGTTTGCGATCCCCTGGCAATCGGCAGACCAGATTCCTGCTGAGCATGACACGCCGCCCATGCAGTAACGATTTTGGCGCAATCGTCGTATGTCCTCCTACTACGACGTCGCTACCCTCAGGAGAGAGCAGTTCCATCTGGTCGGGTGGTTCGCGTATTCACGCGAACACATTGCGAGACTGGGGGATGGAGTCGTGTCGGACGAATCGATCGTGGAAGAGCGACCGTTGCAGTCGCCGTTCTCGCGCCGCAGTCTCCTCAAGGCAGGAGCCGTAGTCGGGGGTACGGTTTGGATGGCCCCAGTGATCGACAGCTTCGTCAGCCGGGCGGCCGCAGCGTCGGCGCCGCCGGCGTGCCCCCCTGCGGGGGCCTACGGTCTCTCGGGTCTCACGATTCTCTACACGAGAGGCGGCGGCACTCTCTACTGGACCTTCATTGGTGAGGGAGAAACCACTTGCGACCCCGGAGGCGGCAGCATCTCGAACGACGATTCCTTCACCACGTCGGAGTGTGGTGGCAACGTGCTCGACGTCAACACCCCGGAGAAGGGCGTGACCTGGAACGGGAACTCTCCGACCATCGACACCAACGGGTGCTGTTTCGCCGCCACCGCCGGAGGAGCGAACCTCATCAACTCATCGACCTGCGCCGACGTCACGGTGCTGGCCTGGATCGCGCACAACGGCACGTTCACGGGCGGCACCCCGCTCGGGGGGAAGGGGCACTTCGAGGTGCAATGCGGCACGTCTTCCCCGAGCTGCCCGTCGTCTCCCTTCGAAGGGGGCGGCTGACCGTGTGTTATCGGGCGCGACCGTTCCCGACCTGCTAGGTGCGGTCAGGGCTGCCTGAGCCATCCTTCGCGCTTTCCATCCCTCTGATGCGGTGAGAATTCGCACCGCAACTTCAGCGATTTCGAGTCGCCGCATCATGAAGACCGCCGACGGGTCGTTTCACTACGCCTACAACGCCGAAGCAGTCCTCGACGAGAAGCACCAGGTCGTCCTCGCAGGTGTGGTGACCCAACAAGCCACCGATGTCAAGCAATCGACCCCGATGATCGAGGCGATGGGCGAGCTCGTGCGCGCCGGGTTCAAGGATCGTTCGGAGGTGCTGTTAGAGCGCACAAGTTCGCCGGTGTTGTAGCGAGTTGTCGGCAGGCCGATCGCGCGACAGGTGTATCCTCCTCCGCGCTACGGGGAGGCGCGCTCCGGAGTGTGACGGTTCGACCGGAAGCCGATTATCTGTTCTGGGTCAGTGTGAGCCCTGCGAATCGGGCGTTCAGCTTTGCGCGTAGGTCTCCGCGGCCTTGCTATCGAACTCGTAGGCAACAAACGGTTCCGAACCTATAACCCATGCGTCGTGGCCCGGCTCGATGACGTACGCGTCGCCCGGGCCGACCTGCACTTCCGTGCCGTCATGATGGCGGACCCGCAACTGTCCAGACGCCACCGTCCCCACATGATGCGCCTGGCAGCTCTCGGTCCCCGCGACGGGCTTGATGCACTCCGACCAGCTCCAGCCCGGCTGCAACGTCATCCGCGCTGCTTTCACCGAACCGAGATCGACAACCTGCACAACCGTCTTGTCAGGAGTTCGACGCTCATCAGGTGCTTCGAAATTCTTCTTGGCGATTCCAGCCATGTTCCCCTCCACGACTTCTGGTCGACTGTGAAATACCTGGGCAAAATGACTTATCACCCGCTCGACGCGAACGCAAGGGGCACGGACTCAAGAGCAAACGCGCCGGTCCAGTGCACCCGACTCCGAGTGGGCACGCCTACGGACGGTCTCGAGCACGACCGACCAGGCCGAGAGAGTGGCTTCCTGCGCCAGGCAAAGTCGCTCCGCTAACCTGTCGAAACACTTCAGAACGGGGAGGCCCAGAATGCCCGAGTTTCCTGCGATCACGCATGTCGCTCTAACAGTTAGCGACCTCGGGCGCAGCCGCCCCTGGTACCAGCAGTTGTTCGGCTCTAGCCCGGTAATCGACGAGGATACCGGTCCTTTCCACCACATCGTCTGGCTCATGGGAGGAACGCTCGTCGGCATCCATCAGTTCCCGGACCTAAAGAGCGCAGAACCCTTCGACGAGCGTCGCCCGGGCTTAGACCATCTGGCCTTCGCGTGTGCCAACCGGTCCGAGCTCGAGGAGTGGGAGCGTCATCTGAACAAGCTCGGAATCACAAACGGCGGCATCGTCGATGCGCCGTACGGCTCGGCCTTGTCGTTCCGTGATCCAGACAACATCGCTCTCGAGTTCTTCGCTCCTCTTGGATAACTGCTCGTCTCGGTCGGCATTGGCCTGCTCGGTTGTGCCGAGCGCCTGGACGCCTGTTCCCTCCCCCTCCCAAAGACTCCATGTATCATTCGCCTCTCGAAAGGGGGCGGCTTGCACTCCAAGAGAGTGCTCCTCGTGTCTGTCCCCGTCCCGGCGCAGTGTTCGGGACGACGTCTGATGCGTTCGCCTCAGGCACCCTGTCGGGTGCCGGCTCCACCCTCATCGCCCCGCTTGAAAACGAGTGGGCTGCTCAGTTTGACAACGCCAACCCCGGCGACGAGGTCAACTACGCCGGCGTCGGCGAGGACAGGGGGTTTCAGGACGTCGCCAAAGGGCTGGTCGACTTCGGCGCCGTCGACGCGCCGTTGACGTCCGATGGTGGCGTCACATGCAGCGGCTGCGTGCTGGTCCCGTGGGCACTGAGCGCGACCGGCATCGGCTACAACATCAGCGGCGTCGGCGAAAAGCTGAAGCTCACCGGCAAGGTCCTCGCAATGATCTACCTCGGCCCGATCACCAACTGGGACAACCCGGCGATCACCGGGGTCAATAAAGGGGTTCACCTTCCGAACCTGACGATCACGCCCGTCTTCCGCAGCGATACGTCGGGCGACTCGTACGCGTTCACCGGTTACCTGAGCGCGGTCAGCTCGGCCTGGACTGCAAAGAACGGCGGGGCCACGGTCTCGTTCCCGACCTCGGTCGGCCGGGGCGAGAGGGGTAACAGCGGTGTAGCCAGCGAAATCAGCTCGGTCAACGGTTCGATCGGCTACGTGAGCGCCTCGTACCTGATCGCCCAGAAGATCACCGTCGCGCAGGTCCAGAACACCAAAGGCAACTACGAGTACCCGAACCTCGCAAACATCGAGAACGCAGCCTCGGAGGTCAAGAGCGTGCCGCCGGGCAACGTCTTGTCCATTGTCGACCCGCCAAAGCAGCACAAAGAGGCGTACCCGATCTCGGAGTTTGGCTACGCGCTGGTCCCCGCGAGCGGCAACAAGAACGCCGCCTGCTCAAACAGTGGCTGACATACTGCGTGACCACGGGTCGCAGTACTGGCCTCGGGCTCGACTTCGCGCCCATCCCGAAGATCGTGCAGGCCGCGGCGGAGAACACGATCAACAGCCTTTCCTAGAGTTCCGGCCAAGCATCTTCCCTCTTCCAGGCCGAAACTCCTCGGTCGGGATCAGGGGTACGCAATCGCCAACTATGAGCGGCCTGCTCACGGCGACCGCCGGACGCACATAATGACCAAATCTTGAGCAGCAACATTGGGACGTTGCCGGTCACCTGCCCGCACTAACGACCCTTCTTGCTCGCCCTGGCCCTGCCGACTCGGGCGCTCGATCAACCCGGCCTCGTCCCACTTAGCTATGCGCCTCGTGCCACACGCGTGCCACACCGAGTGGCACGAAGGGCGAATTCAGGGTGACTAGTGAGTAATGTCGGTCAAACCGGCTCTTAGGATTTGAGCCTGAAATGGCCTGTGAGCTGCTGTTTCAGGCACATCTCGTGGTTGGTGGGCGCTGGCGGACTCGAACCGCCGACCTCAGCCGTGTGAAGGCTGCGCTCTAACCACCTGAGCCAAGCGCCCCAGCAGCCACATCGCCGTCTTTGCGGTTGCGGAGCCGAAGAATATCAGCGCACCACGACTTCGGTCGTTCCCTCCGTGCGCCGCGCCCCGCCCCTAGTCGTCGACGGCGTCGTATTCGACGAGGCCAGACTCGCCAAGACCCGGGATTTCCCGTGTCTCAGGCGCCTTCGTGAACACGACTGTCTCGTAGATCACGAACTTCAGCACGAAGAACACGCCGGAGACCACCAGGAAGGCGGCCGTTGTGAGCGCGACCTGCCAGCCGCGATCGATGGTCAGCTGGCGTGCGAACGACTCCGCCCAGTGGGTCACCAGCGCCGAGACGACGAAGGTGGCCAAGGCCACCGCCATGTACAGGATGATCTCGGTGCGACGGTTGCGACCTCTGCGGTCGCGCCACGCCCAGCGCCGGTTGAGGATGTAGTTGGGGACGGCGCCACCGATGAACCCGACGGCGGAGGCCACGGTCGTGCCCGTGTGACCCCACCCCAGCGCGGCCGCGAAGGCAGCCTCGCTGAGCACGATGGCGACGACCGAACCGGCGCTGTAGCCGGTGATGCGCCGCAGGAGCGGGTGCCGCTCCAAGTGCGGGCTCAACCAAGCCGGTGTCTTGGCCGACACGTTCACAGGACTTCTCCGGACGGTGAGTTGCCCGGCTCGGCGCACGCCCAATCCCTCCGTCGCCGGATCTGGAGCTGCCTGCCGTCCTGAACTCCGGTCACCGATCCGCGAATGATCCGCGTGAGAAGGGGGCTGGCGCACACGGAGGGGAAGCCTAGCGCCCGGCTCGCAGGTTTCGCAGGAGAGTTGAGCGGGGCTGCGCCCGAACCGGTGGCGGACGCGCCCGGTACCCTGGATACCGTGGTGGAACAGGACGAAGACCGGCCCGATGATCTCGAGGCCGCGGGGACATCGACAACGCGCGGCGCGAGCGGCTGGAACGACTGGGTGCGTCGCAACTTCTCCGCCCAACGCCTCTTCCGGACCGCCCCCTCGAACAGACGACCCGGTGGCCCGGTGACTTCCGACGATGCCAGCCTCTCCCCAGCCGAGAGGTCGGCTGCCAAGAAGGCCGCCGTGAACAACCTCGATGCCCGCGAGACGCGTTTCGGCGTCATTGCCCTCATAGTCGAGATGGCCCTGACCGCGATCGTCGTCGTTCCCTACCTGACGCACCGCTTGAAGCCCTCGAAGACCGACTTCAAGACACTCGCTGTCGTGCACGACTTCCTCTTGGAGGGCGTGGTCGTCGCCGTCTTCCTTCTCCTCGGCTTGCTCCTCAAGCGACGTGCCCTCCTCGGCTTCGCCTCGCTCGCCGCCGCCATCTGGCTGGTCAACGTGAGAGCGCTCTTCCTCATCGGCCTCGCCTTCCTCGGCTTCGGGATCTGGCTCCTGGTCCGGGGCTTCAAGGCCCAGCAGGGCGGGGCTCGCCGCCCGGCAGGCGGCGCCTCGAGCAAGCCCAGGGCGACCAAGGCCGCTCGCAGCCAAGCCGAGGCGCTCGGGAAACGGTCACCGCCGAAGCCGAACAAGCGCTACACGCCGCCGAAACCGGCACGCCGGCCCGCACCCAAAAAACGCGATCCAGCCCGCTCCGAGCCGACCAAGTAGTGACTGCGACCGAAGCCGACACCGGCCCAGCCAGCACGTCCTGCCAGGCCCTGTGCCACTTGTGGAGTTGAAATGGTCGAGCTCTTTGGCACCTCGGTGCTAGAAACACACTCGTGATACCCGACGATCTCGCCGGCCGGCGGATCGCTGTTACCGGGGGGACGGGCTTCCTCGGCACGGCGCTCGTCGAGCGCCTGCTCCGCAGCGTCCCCGGATGCGAGGTCGTCCTGCTCGTGCGCCCCGGCCAACACCAGGGACCTGCGGAGCGCACCAGGCGAGAGATTCTCCGCAACGACTGCTTCGACCGCCTGCGCACAGAACTCGGCGGGAGCTTCGAGGAGGTGATCGCCCGGCGCGTTCGCACGATCGCCGCCGACGTGGGACGGGACGGGCTCGCCCTCGACGAGGTCGGGCGAGGCTTGCTCGGCGCCTGCGACGTCGTGATCCACGCTGCGGCGGCGGTGACCTTCGACGCGCCGTTGGACGGCGCCGTCGAGGTGAACCTGCTCGGCCCTCTGCGGGTGGCCGACACCTTGAGAGAGCTCACCGCCGAGCGAGCCGGCAAGGAAGGCGCCGCCGCGAGCCTGCCCCATCTCATCGCCGTTTCCACGGCTTATGTGAACAGCGGGCACAAAGGTGACGCCGCCGAGGAGCTCATCACTTCTTCCAAGTTCGTCTCCAAGATCGACTGGCGCGTCGAGGTGCAGGCCGCGCGGCGCGCTCGCGCCGACGAGGACGCCGCCAGCCGCAGCCCCGAACGATTGGCCGCCTTTCATCGCGCGGCGCGATCCGAGCTCGGGGCGGCCGGCACGGCCCTGCTGGCGGAAAAGACCGAGCAGCTGCGCTCGGACTGGGTCCACGACCGCATGGTGGCCCTCGGCCGGGGGCGTGCCCGGGCGCTCGGATGGCCCGATGCCTACGCCTTTACGAAGTCCCTCGGAGAGAACGCGCTGCTCGACGTCAGGGGCGAGCTGCCGGTGACCTTCGTCCGACCCTCGATCGTCGAGTCCGCGCTCGCACAACCGCGCCCGGGCTGGATCCGCGGCTTCCGCATGGCCGAACCCGTCATCATCTCCTACGCCAAGGGCCTGCTCCGGCAGTTCCCCGGGGTCCCGGAGGGAATCGTGGACGTCATCCCCGTCGATCTCGTCGTGGCGGCGCTGATCGCGGTGGCGGCCAAGGGCCCCGACCCCGCCGGGCCGACCGTCTACCAGATCGCCTCGGGCGCCCGGAACCCCCTTCACTACGGCCAGCTGGTCGACCTGGTCGAGAAATGGTTCACCGAGCGACCGCTCTATGACAACCGCGGTCAGCCGATCGTCGTCCCGACATGGTCTTTCCCGGGCCGCGGCCGCGTGCAGGGGCAGCTCCGGCGGGCGACTCAGGTCCTCGGTGCGGCCGAGCGGTTCGTCAACGCCCTCCCTCTTCGCGGCGAGCGGGCCGAGGGTGCCGCCCGACTCGAGGAGCGCCGCTCCCAGGCAGAAAGGGCGCTCAGCTACGTCGAGCTGTACGGCGCCTACAGCGAGACCGAGGCGCGCTTTCGCATGGACAGGACAGTGCGCCTGTTCGAGAGCCTCGACCCGGCTGATCAGGCCGCCTTCTGCTTCGACCCGGCCGTCATCGACTGGCGCCACTACATAGAGGAAGTCCACCTGCCCTCGGTGGTCGAGCATGCCAGGGTCCGCACCTCCCCGAACGCGAGACGGTCGATGGCGACCCGGGAAGAGCGCTCCTTGAAGGCCATCTTGTCCGACGAGCCCCGTTGCGCCGCCTTCGACCTCGAGAACACCCTGATCGCCTCGAACGTCGTCGAGAGCTACGCCTGGCTGGCGACACGCCACCTCGAACGCGCCGAGCGGGTGCGGCTCGTGGCCGGGCTCTTGGCAGAGGGGCCGAGGCTGCTGAGGCTCGATCGCCGCGACCGGAGTGACTTCCTCCGCGCCTTCTACCGCCGCTACGAGGGAGCCCCTGTGGACAGGCTCCGTTTCGACAGCTACGAGCTGTTCGCCGATCTCCTCGGGCTGCGGGCCTTTCCCGACGCCATTGCCAGGGTCCGGCGTCACCGCGCCCTCGGCCACACGACCTTGCTGATCACGGGCGCGCTGGACTTCGTCGTCGAGCCCCTGCGGCCGTTGTTCGACGAGATCGTCTGTGCCCATATGGGCGAGCGTGACGGGAAGCTCACCGGCGAGCTCACGGACTCACCTCCGACCGGTGAGGCGCGTGCACTGCTCCTCGACGAGTTCGCGCGCGCCCACGGGCTCACCCTGGGCGAGACCGTGGCGTACGCGGATTCCACGAGCGACCTGCCCATGCTCGAGGCGGCCGGCTTTCCCGTCGTGGTGAACCCCGAAGCCAAGCTGGCGGCGATCGCCCGCCGGCGGGGTTGGTTCATCGAGAACTGGGAGCGGGCAGAGGGGGGACCGAGGCGCATACTTGCGATCGCGACCCGCGACCCGGGCGTGCAGACCAGGCCGGCCACCTGGCTCGCGACGTCGGCCAGCCGGAAGGCACGATGAAGGCCCTCCGCTTCGAGCGCAACGTGCCGCGCTTTGCCGCAGCCCGGGTCGCTTCGGCACTCGCCGGCTCCGGCAAGGGAGTCCGGGTCGGACCGCTCGAGCTCGTCGAGATCGACCAGTTCGAGATGCCCGGCCCTGGTTGGGTCCGGGTGAGGCCCCGACTCGCCGGCATCTGCGGCTCGGACCTCGCCACTTTGGATGGCCGCAGCACCCGGTACTTCGAGCAGATCGTCAGCTTTCCCTTCGTCCCGGGCCACGAGGTCGTCGGCGACGTCGAGGGCGGCGCCCTCGAGGGGAGGCGGGCTGTGATCGAGCCGGTGCTCGGCTGCGAGGCACGCGGGATCGACCCGCCCTGCCCGGCCTGTGCCGCCGGCCACAAGGGCTCCTGCGAACGGATCGCCTTCGGGCACCTGCGTCCCGGGCTCCAGACCGGCTACTGCCGCGACACCGGCGGCGGCTGGTCCACCGGTCTCGTCGCCCACGAGAGCCAGCTCCACGAGGTCCCCGACGACCTCTCGGACGAGGCTGCTGTCATGGTCGAACCTGCCGCTTGTGCCGTGCACGCGGCTTGTGCGGCCGAGATCACAGGCGGAGAGAGGGTCATCGTCCTGGGTGCAGGCACGCTCGGGCTGTGTGTGATCGCGGCCCTGCGAGCGCTTTGCCTGCCGGGCGCGCTCGTCGCCGTCGCCAAGCATCCCAACCAGCGCAAGCTCGCCCGCGAGCTCGGAGCAGACCAGGTGGTCAGGCCGGGTGAGCAGCAACGAGCCGCCCGGCGCCTGTCGGGCTCGCTCGCTCTCGAGTCGGGCGACGGCAGCATCGAGCGCCTGACGGGCGGGGTCGATCTCGTCGTGGACTGCGTGGGAAGCTCGGACTCCCTAGAGCAGTGCCTCGAGGTCGTGCGCCCGCGGGGCAGGGTCGTCCTCGTCGGCATGCCGGGCGTCGTGAAGCTCGACCTGGCCCCGCTTTGGCAGCGCGAGATCGAGCTGCGCGGCGCCTACGCTTATGGGAGCGAGGACAGGCCCGAAGGGCCACGGTCGACCTTCCAGCTCGCGCTCGAGCTCGTGCGAGGAGCGCGCCTGGAACGGCTCGTCTCGGCGCGCTACCCGCTCGAGAGCTATGAGGATGCTGTTGCCCATGCCGCCGCCGCCGGGCGTCGGGGTGCCGTGAAGATCGTGTTCGACCTGCGCAAGGGGGGCTCCGCCGGGGACGTGCCCGGGAGCCGAGGGGCCCGAGGCGAGCAGGTGGCCGTGACAACCAAGGAGGCAAAGTGAGCCCGAGGCCTGGCTTCGTCCTCGAGGTCGACCGGTCGACGCCAGCGACGTTGATGTGGCACGGCGAGGGCTTCCGAACCGAGAAGCTCCCGGTCGGGACGCGGGTCGTCTACGGGCCAGAGCCCCTCGAGCCGCTCCCGGACCCCGACCAGGCCATCCGCCACGCCCTCGAGCATCCGCTCGGGGACTCGGCCCCGTTGCGCACGTTGTTGTTCCCGGGCATGCGGCTCACGATCGCCTTCGACGACATCTCCCTCCCCCTCCCGCCCATGCGCGCTCCCGACGTGCGCCAGCGCGTCATCGAAGCCGTCCTCGACCTGGCGGCGGACGCCGGCGTCGACGACGTCGTCTTGATCGCCGCCCTCGCCCTTCACCGACGCATGACCGATCCCGAGTTGCGCCACGCGCTCGGCGACCGCGTCTTCGAGGCCTTCGCACCCCATGGGCTGCTGCTGCAACACGACGCCGAGGATCCCTCGAACCTGGTCCACCTCGGTTTCACCGACCACGGGGAGGACGTCGAGATCAACCGGCGAGCGGCCGAGAGCGATCTCCTCGTGTATGTCAACATCAACCTCGTCCCCATGGACGGCGGGCACAAGTCCGTCGCGACGGGACTCGCCTCTTACCGGAGCTTGAAGCACCACCACAACGTGCGCACCTTGCAGAACAGCCGCTCGTTGATGGACGAGCACAACTCCGAGCTGCGCAACTCGAACTGGCGCATGGGCCGGCACATCGCCGCGTTGGGCATCAAGATCTTCCAGATCGAGACAACACTGAACACCAACACCTTCCCGGAACAGCTCGGTTTCCTGCAAAAGCGCGAGTGGGAATGGTCGCTCCGCGACAGGGCGAGCTTCCTCGCTGCCTCGAGCGCCCTGCAGCGAACGCCGGCAGAGCTGAGCCGCAAGATCTTCCACTCCGTGTACGCCCCCCACAACCTCACTTCGGCGCAAGCGGGCGAGGTCGAAGCCGTGCACCACTCCACGCTCGCCAACATCTACCGCCAGCAGCTGGTCGAGGTCTCGGGACAGACCGACGTGCTCACGATGGGGCTGCCCTACATCTGCCCCTACAACGTCAATTCGACGATGAACCCGATCCTTGTCGCCTGCTTGGGGCTGGGCTACTTCTTCAACCTCTACCGCAACAAGCCGCTCGTGCGCGAGGGCGGCGTCCTCATCATGTCGCACCCGACGCCGTGGGAGTTCAACCCAGTCCATCACCCGAGCTACATCGACTTCTTCGAGCAGGTGCTCGCCGAGACCACCGACCTGTTCGAGATAGAGGCGAAGTACGAGGAGTCCTTCGCCACCGATCCCTGGTACGTGCACCTTTACCGGACCAGCTACGCCTACCACGGCGTTCACCCGCTCTACATGTGGTACTGGTGCGCGCACGCCCTTCAGCACCTCGGCCGTGTCATCGTCGTCGGTGGTGACCGGGCGGCCGTGCGCCGCATGGGCTTCTCGCCCGCATCCACGCTAAATGACGCCCTCGAACTTGCCGAAGACATAGTCGGGAGGGATCCGACAATCACCCACCTCCACGTGCCCCCTTTGCTGCTGGCGGACGTCAGGTGACAGAGCGCGTCCGCGGGGCGGCGGAGCTGGGCAGCGGGGGGCTGCGTTTTTTGACCAAGCAGCCCACGCGCCCGGACGGTGTCGCCGCCCCTTTGCCGCAGCGCAAGCTCGGTGTCGACTACGACACGGCCTGGGCCCGTCGCTACCCGGTCCGCCTGGCGCGCGCCATCGTCCTCGACGACATCTCGCGGCCGGTGCTGCGCGTCACGCTCTCGCCTCGTGTCATCGGGCTCGAGCACCTCGATCCCGTCGAGGGGCCGATGATCCTTGCCGCCAACCACGCCAGCCACCTCGACACGGCCCTGCTGCTGTCCATCCTGCCCGCCCATCTGAGGCACCACACGATCGTGGCGGCAGCGGCCGACTACTTCTTCGACCGCCACTGGAAGGCCGCCGTCTGGTCCTTCGGCCTGGGCGCCATCCCGATGGAACGCGCCAAGGTCAATCGCCGCTCCGCAGACCTCGCCGCCCGTCTCATAGACGAAGGCTGGAGCCTCATAATCTTCCCCGAAGGTGGGCGCACGCCCGACGGCTGGGGACGCGAGTTCAAAGGAGGCGCCTCCTATTTGGCAAAGCGCTGTGGAGTCCCGGTGATCCCGGTGCACATCAGGGGAACCCGGGCGGTGCTCGCCAAGAGCAGCTCGCGCTTTCGCCCGGGAACGACCGAGATACGCCTCGGCGATGCCCTCATGCCCGAGGAGGACGAGGACGCAAGGAAGTTCGCCGCTCGCATCGAGAAGGCCGTTGCCGCTCTCGCCGACGAGGCTGAGTCCGACTGGTGGTCCGCCCGGCGCCGGGCGGCGGCCGGGACGACGCCGCCGTTTCGGGGCCCGCAGGTCTCCGCTTGGCGCCGGGAATGGGCCTTGCCCGACTCGGCCCGCAAGGATCAACGCCCGGTGCGCGAACGCCACAGGCACAAGCCCTGGGAGAGCGATGACTGATTTGGCGCCGTCCCCTCACCAAGGGGAGCCCTCCCGCCCGAGCCTCGCAAGGCGCCTGCGGGAGGCGAGGAGCCTTCTTGTCGCCGGCCTTGCCGCTCTCGCCTTGTCGGCGGCACTTGCCGGTTGCGGGGCGAGTGCGGCACTGGGCAACGCCGTGTTCGCACCGCTCTCGGTGCTGCCCGACACCGACGTCGCCCTGGAGACGAACCTCCAGACCGCCCTCCAAGCCGGCCAGGTCCAGACCGGGCTCGTCAACATCTCGAGCTCGGAGGTCAACGGCGGTGTTCCCGAGACGACCGGCCCGCCGGACTCGGCGGGCGTGGTGAGCGTCGCCAGCATTACCGGGGTGTCCGTCTACACCGCCTTCAACCCCGCCGACCGGCACTGCCTCGGGGCCTTCGTGCTCGCGCCAGGATCGGCCGTCATAGTCCTTGGCAAGAGCACTCCCGGCACATATGACTTCTGGTTCGGGCCGACGATGGCATCGGGCTGTACGGCCAGCGACTTTACGACCGAGGCGACCGTGCCCTCGGGGTGGGCCGGGGGCGATCCCTCCTCCACCGGTTGGCCGAGCCCGTGAGCGGCGCCTGCGGGCCTTGCTGACTCAGGGCCGTGCCGCGGGCAGCATGCCCCAGCTCGCGCTCAGCACGTAGCTCCTTCCGCGAACCAGGCTTCGACGCCACTCGACGGCCCGATCGGTCGCATAGGCGACCCGCTCGACCTCGAAAACGCCCTCGCCCCGGCCGGGCCTGAGCAACTTGCGCTCGGCCGGGCCGCAGGTGGCGGCACGGAGCTGCTCGCTGCCGCCGGTGATCCTCAGAGCGCAGCGCGCCTCCAAAATGCCGTAGAGGGATCCCTGGGTGAGGTCTCCACCCACGAAGGCCCGGCGCCGTGATGCGTCCAGGGAAAGAGCGGAGAGATCGAGTGCGAGTGGCTCGCCGTCGGCGTACCTGAGGCGCTCGACCCACAGCACAGTGTCGTGGCTCCCGATCCCGAGCGCCCGGGCCGCGTTCTCGCCGGCCGGCCCCTCCTCGACACGGAGCACCCTGCTCGCTTCGACCAGGCCGGCAGCGGTGATCGCCTGCGCGAGCCCCAAGGTGCCAAGGATCGGCTCGTCCAGCTGGCGGTGGACCACGAAGGTCCCGCTACCGCGGCGGGCGTCGAGCAGCCCCTCCCCGCGCAGACGACGAATGGCCTCTCGCACAGTCGCCCTGCTGACGCCGAAGGCACCGGCGAGCTCGACCTCTGTCGGGAAGCGCTCGTCGAACTCGCCCGACGACAGCCGGCGCCGGAGCTCGCCTGCCAGCTGGGCCCAAAGCGGCAGTGGGTCGCTCGCGTCGAGCGCCACCACGGCGACCTTTCCCGTGGGTCCGTCGCCCTCGTCTGGGCGGGATGGCCGTTGTTGCCTGGGGCTCACGCCGTCAGCCAACCGATCAGGAACGATCCCAAGATGACCGTGAGCACCGCCGCCGAGATTGCGCTGAAGAGGAAGTCGCGTCGCCGTGCGAACGCCACGGCACTTGTGACGAGCCCGGCGACGGGCGTAAGGATGAGGAGCAGCACTCCGGCGACGATGATCGCCTCCCCGCTGCCGCGCCCGATCCCCTCCCATACCGCCGCCAGCGAGTGCGGGAAGCTCGCCCTTGCGCCGAGGTGGGCTCGTTCCACCGCCTCGGAGCCGAACGTGGCCGGGTCTGAGACGATCCCGACCAGGTACCCGCTGACGAGGAGCGCCGCGCTCGCCATTACGCCCACGCGCAGCACCCGTCCCACGGCCGCACGCACCCCGTGCGGCGAGGGCGGTGTGAGGGCGCCGTATCCACGGGCCACGGGAGCCGTCAACCGATCCCCTTCCAGAGCATCTGGGCGGCCACTAGCAACAGCACGATCACGAACAGCACCCGCAGGCGATCAGAGCGCATTCCCACCAACAGCTTCGAACCCTGTGTCGCCCCCAAGAGCACACCGATCGAGACCGGACCTGCGATGAGGGGATCGATGTCACCACGGGCGAAATAGACCGCGGCGCTGGCGGCCGCCGTCAGTCCGATCAGAAGGTTGCTCGTCGCCGTCGAGACTTTCATCGGGATGTGCATCGCCAGATCCATCGCCGGCACCTTGAGCACGCCCGACCCGATCCCGAGCAGGCCGCTCACGGTTCCCGCCGTGTACATGAGCGCCAGCCCGAGCCCGGTGTGGGTGACGACATAGGGCACTTCCGAGCCTTCGGCCTTGTCGTAATAGGCCGAATGGAGCGCCAAGCGGTCCGCTAGATCGCCACCACCGTCGCCCCCCGTCGCCACGACGTTGCGGGACACGCCTGCCGGCCCGCCCGGGACGGTGACGCCGGCCGCCGTGACCGGGTGCAAGGGCGCCCGCATGGCGCCGCCGGACGCCGAGCCGGGCTCTTTGGCGGGCCGGCCGGGACGCTTGCGCAGCATCTGGACCCCGGAGACAGCGAGGATGAGCCCGAAGAGCCCGAAGAGGAAACGGGCATCCACCACGCCGGACAGGAGTGCCCCGGTCACGGCCCCGAGCGTGGTCGCCATCGCCAAGAAGGTCGCCACCCGCAGATTCGTGATGCTCTCGGACACGTTCCTCGCCGCTCCGGCGGACGACGTAGCCGCCACCGCGACGATGGAGGTCCCGATCGCCAGGCGAATGTCGAGGTGAAACACCAGCGTCAGCACGGGCACGATGACGAAGCCGCCGCCGAGGCCGAGCAGCGAGCCGAGCACGCCCGCCAGGACCGAGATCCCCAACAGCACAAGGGAAAGCTCGGCGATGTTCACATCCTGCATCCTACATTAGTTCGGACAACCGGACTACTCAGTTGTTCGGACAACCGGACTCATGACGACGATCGGGACCGCTCGCCCTGCTCGCCACCCGGGCCCTGCTCGCCACCAGGGCCCTGGTCGCCACCCGGGCCCTGGTCGCAAGCGCGCGCTTGCTCGTTAGCTAGCGCCCTCGTAGGCAACCGGCGTCCAGACGCGGAGAAAGGGCCGGTGGGGGGGATACCGGCCCCTTCTCAAGACTCATCAGTTGCTGGAGGGGGGATTCCGCTACTGAGGTCTGAGTACATAGTGCACGATTTCACAGCATCGGTCAAACAGCTTTTCTCGATAAGAGTTATCGTTCCTTGAGATGGAACTCCGCCAGCTGAGCGCAATCGTCGGCATCGCCGACCACGGCTCGTTCTCGGCCGCCGCTGATGCCTTGCAAACGGTTCAGTCCAACATCTCCGCGCACGTGAAGAAGCTCGAGCGCGAGCTCGGCTGCGAGCTCGTCGATCGTGCGACCGGCGAGTTGACCGAG
This sequence comes from Acidimicrobiales bacterium, assembly GCA_052146595.1. Lineage (GTDB taxonomy): Bacteria > Actinomycetota > Acidimicrobiia > Acidimicrobiales > Bog-793 > Fen-455. The sequence continues at coordinate 21,422 of JBKQMT010000160.1, read as the reverse complement.
GCAGGCGAGATCGTCGTTGCTCGCTCGAGGCGTGTGCAAGCCGAGCTCGACGCCATGTTGTCCGACGTGGTGGCACTCACCCGCGAGGTCGCCGGAACCGTTCGCATCGGGATCATCGGCACGACGGCCCGCTGGCTCGTGCCCCAGCTGCTGCGGGTAACTCCCCAGCGATACCCGCACCTGCGTCTCGTCTTCATCGAGTCTCCGACCACCAGGCTCGACGCCCAGCTGGCCACCGGGCAGGTCGACATCGCCGTGCTCAACCTTCCCATGGCGGGAACCGATCTCGCCGTGACGCCGCTATTCGAGGAGGATCTCGTCCTCGTGGTCCCGATCGACCATCCCCTTGCGGGCGCAGGCGAGGTCAGCCTCGCCTCGCTGAAGGGGATCCCCTTGCTGCTCCCGCTCGCCGGCACGGCGTTTCGGGCCGACATCGACGCCGCCCTCGAGGCCAGCGGTACCACGCTCCTCATCCGGGCCGAGGTCGACGGCACCCGCCTCATCGCATCGCTCACTTTCGAAGGCTGGGGGCCCTCCATCCTGCCGGCGACGGCAGTGCCGAGCTATCTGCGCGACCGGTTCGCGCTCGTGAAGCTGACCGAGATCCACCGACGTGTCGTGGGAGTCGTGCAACGGGCGACGGGCCTGCCCTCAGCACCGGCGCGAGCCGTGCTCGAGCTGCTGACAGAGATCACCTGCGACCGGTCGAGGACCCCCGAGGGATTGACCCCTCTGCCTGCCGACAACGAGCACTCGAGGAGCGCCGCCGGAGCCTCAGGCGTCGTCCCGCTCTGAGGGCTGCCTCAGGGGCTCTCGCCACATGAGCCAGAGTCGCACGGAGCCGTCGGGAGCGCTCACCTCGTCGACCACTTCGAAACCGTGCCGGCTGTAGAAAGCGACGTTGCTCTCCTTGGATGACTCGAGATAGGCCGGCAGGCCCTCCCGGTCGCAGATGTCGAGCACCGGGCCCAGTACGGCCGAGCCAAGACCTCTGCCCTGCCACTGCGGATCGGTGCCGAGCCCGCCTAGGTAGTAGTGCGGCGTCTTCGGATGGCGCGATTCGACGAGCTGGAGCAGCTCGAGCGCGGCTCCCACGCGCCTGCCCATGAACAAGAACATCGGGATCTGGCCAAGCACTTCCCGCATCCCCGGCGGACTGGTCCGCGGGGGCATCCACAGGGCGGTCGACCGGCAGTCCTCCGTGGTGTAAGCCAGCACTCTTCTCTTGGACGTCTGGCGGAGCTGGAGGGTGAAGAAGCGGCGCAAGGCTCGCCCCCGGCTGCGCGGGTCGGGGAAGATGTACATCAGCATGGGGTCGTCGTAGAAGGCTCGCACGAGCGAGGCTGCGGCGGCCGGCACGTCCTCGGGACGCACCAGGTGAACCTCTGGCACCGCAGGCATGGTAGTGGCGCTCCCACCTGCCCACCGGGCCATTAGGACGGGAATCGGCTGCTGTCGAGCGGGGTTCTCCCGAACATGACAAGGAATCGTTTCTCCGTCAACTGGGACTACCGCTGCCCCTTCGCCCGCAACGCCCATGAGCATGTCCTCCTCGCCCTCGAGGGCGGTGCGCCTTTCGAGGTCCGCTTCGTCCCCTTCTCCCTCAACCAAGCCCACGTCAAAGAGGGGGGAACTCCGGTCTGGGACGACCCGGAACGTGAAGCCGACCTGCTGGCCGGCCAAGTCGGGATCGTCGTGCGCGATCGGTTCCCCGAGCTGTTCCCCCGCGCCCACCTGCGGCTGTTCGCCCTGCGTCATGACCAGGGCGGCGACCTGCGCGACAAGGCGGCGCTGGCGGCAGTCCTGGACAACGTGGGCATCGATCCCAGGGGGGTCTTTGAAGAGATCGAGAGCGGGTGGCCCCTCGACGAGTTCCGCAAGTCCCACGAAGCGGCGGTCGCGGAGCACTCCGTGTTCGGGGTCCCGACCTTCATAAGCGGCGAGGAAGCCGCCTTCGTCCGGATCATGACGAGACCGGGCCACGACACAGGCCTGGCGAGGGCGACGATCGATCGCATCCTCGACCTGCTCGACAATCGCGTCGATCTGAACGAGTTCAAGCGCACCTCGATCCCCCGCTAGCTGCTGGGCTTCCGGCACCTTGACCAGCAAATGACTGGCGCGGCCCTCCGCTGCTAGGGTCGCCCTTATGCGGATCATCTCAGAGCAAGAGCTCGGGAACCGCCTCGGTTCACTGACCGAGACAGCGCCGCGAGTGGTCGTTTCCGGTAACTGGTCCACGCCCAAGCGGGCTCTCGGGATCGTCGATGCGAATATCGAGACCTACCGGCTGTTCGTGCTCGGTCTGCGCTATCCGGCGTCTTCGCGCCCGAGCGTCCGCCTCGAATCGCCCTTCGTCGGCTCGGGGATGCGTCACTCCTCGGCGCTCGACTACATCCCGATGCGCCTCTCCCTGGTACCGAGGCTCTTCGCCATCTCCCGCCAGCCCGACGTCGTGCTCGTCCACACCTCACCACCCAAGGCCGGCAAGGTGTCCCTCGGCATCGAGGTGAACGTGCTTCCCGCGGCCCTCGAGGTGGCCCGCGCCCGAGGTGCTCTCGTGGTGGCTCAGCTGAATCCGCGGATGCCGTACACCTTTGGCGAGGGCGAGATCTCCACCAACATGATCGACGTCGCCATCGAGGTCGACGAGCCGCTCCAGACCGCCCAACCGCCCTCCCCCGATGAGCAGAAGGACAGGATCGGCGAGCACATAGCCCATCTCGTTCCCGACGGTGCGACATTGCAGCTGGGCATCGGCGCCATCCCCGACGCGACCTTGGGACGCTTGGTGCATCGCCGCGGCCTGCGCATCTGGTCGGAGATGATCAGCGACGGCGTTCTCGCCCTCGAGCAGGCGGGAGCCCTCGATCCCGAAAGCCAGATCGTCACCTCGTTCATCGGCGGCTCCGAGGAGCTGTACGCCTGGGCCCACGCCAACCCGAGGCTGCGCATGTACCGGACCGAGACCACCAACGACCCGGCACGGATCGCGCTCAACCCGATGATGATCTCGATCAATGCGGCCGTGCAGGTCGACCTGTTCGCCCAGGCCAACGCGAGCTATGTCGACGGCCGCATCTTCTCCGGCTTCGGCGGCCAGACCGACTTCATCGTCGGGGCGCTCCACTCGACCGGTGGCCAAGCAGTGATCGGGCTGCCCTCGTGGCACGAGAAGTCGCACTCATCCACCATCGTGCCCCTCCTCGAAGCGCCGGCGACCTCCTTCCAGCACTCCGTCATCGTGACCGATCAGGGCTGCGCCCACATCTTCGGCCGCAGCCAGCACGACCAGGCACGCCTGCTCATCGAAGAGGCCGCCGCCCCCCAGGCGCGTGACGAGCTGTGGGACGCCGCCGAGCGTCTCGGCCTCGCCGACCAGCAGAGCGGGACCAAGCCTCCCGAAGTTCTCTAGCTCCTGACCCACGAAGGCGGCACAGCGAGGACGGGCGGGCTCCCTTGAGCGCCGCCCTTGAGCGCCTGGGCCCGGAACGGTGTCAGTCGAGCGAGATCGGCTCGTCGTCGTCGACGAGACCTCCGGCACCGATCGGCGTCTCGACAGCAAGCGCTGCCTTCTCGGCTACGAGGCTACGGATCCGCTGGTGGAGCTCAACCATGAGCTCGGGGCTATCGCGTAGGAATTGCTTGGCATTCTCGCGGCCCTGGCCGAGCTGCTCTCCCTCGTAGGTGTACCAAGCGCCGGACTTCTTCGCGATCCCGAGATCGACGGCCACGTCCAGCACCGAACCCTCCCGGCTGATCCCCCTGCCGTAGACGATGTCGAACTCGGCCATGCGGAAGGGCGGGGCGCACTTGTTCTTCACGACCTTCACCCGCGTCCGGTTGCCGATGATCTCGGCCCCGTCCTTGATGGACTCCAACCGGCGGATATCGAGGCGGACCGAGGAGTAGAACTTGAGGGCCCGCCCTCCGGGGGTGACCTCCGGCGATCCGTAGATCACCCCGACCTTCTCCCGCAATTGGTTGATGAACAGCGCGATCGTAGAAGACTTCGAGAGCGTGCCGGTGAGCTTGCGCAGCGCCTGGGACATCAAACGAGCCTGCAAACCGACGTGCGTGTCACCCATGTCACCTTCGAGCTCGGCACGTGGTGTGAGCGCCGCCACCGAGTCGATGACGATCACGTCCATCGCCCCGGAGCGGATCAGCATGTCGGCGATCTCGAGCGCCTGCTCGCCCGTGTCCGGCTGGGAGATGAGCAGTTCGTCGATGTCGACGCCGATGGCCTTGGCATAGACGGGGTCGAGAGCGTGCTCCGCATCGATGTAGGCGCAGATCCCACCGTTGCGCTGGGCTTCGGCAACCACGTGCAGTGCGAGAGTCGACTTACCTGAGGACTCGGGCCCGAAAACCTCGATGATCCGCCCCCTCGGGAGCCCACCGATCCCGAGGGCGAGGTCGAGGGCCATGGCGCCGGTCGAGATCACTTCGATCCCCATCCCGGTGTGCTCACCCATGCGCATGACCGAGCCCTTCCCGAACTGCTTCTCGATCTGGCTGAGCGCCGCCTCGAGTGCCTTGTCACGCTCCATCGTCGGTCCTCTCTCCTCTCGCGCTGCTTGTCGACGGTTCCCTTCCACGACCGCATCTCCCTGCTGTGGTGTTGCCTCGTCCCGGCGCACCGGCAGAGGGCCGCTAGGCCTCAACCTACGGAATGGGTGTGTTACTCCCCCCACGGGTCCCTGCGGTGAGCTCATCACATCACTGTAGTTCCAAACATATGTTCGTTGGTGGACTGCCGAGGGGAAAGCCACGCCCCCGCCGGCCCGGCAAGGAAAAGCCTTACGACGGCGCTCCGTCGTGCCCGGGAAGCTCGAGAAGCCGGTGTCGCAAGATGTCCAGGGCCGAGATCGTCGCCAGCTGCCGGACCCGCGCCCGATCGCCGGGCAGGCGGAGCTCGACCGCGTCCGGGACCGCTCCCGGCAGGGCGAAGCCGGCGAAAACGGTGCCGACAGGCCGGCTCTCCTCCTCGGTGGGGCCGGCCACTCCCGTCGTCGCGAGGCCCACCTCGCTACCGAGTACGTGCCGGGCACCTTCGGCCATGGCCGCCGCCGCTTCGGCGGTCACCACCGGCCCGTCCCTCAGGCCAAGCACCGATCGCTTGACGGCGGCGGCGTAGGCGACCACTGCGCCCCGGAACCACTCGCTCGCCCCCGGCACGGCCACCAGGCGGGCCGCGACGAGCCCGCCGGTCAGCGACTCGGCGATCCCGAGGTACCAGCCGCGCTCGGAGAGCAGGCGGCCGACGACAGATTCCATCGTCTCGTCGTCGACGCCGAAGACCGTATCGCCGAGAAGGGCGCGCAGCTCTGCTTCCTCGGTGTCGAGCGCTTTGTCCGCGGTCTCCTCGTCGGCCGCCTTCACCGTGAGCCGGATCTTGATCCCCTCCATGCCGCTCGCCAGGAAGGCGATCGTCGGCACGCCGGGGCCGCCAGCTTCGAGCGCCTCCACTCGGCCCGCGACACGCTCGGCGAGGGCGGACTCGGCGTGGCCCCAGGTCTTGAGAGTCCGGCTACGGATGACCGCCGCCTGGCCGGACCGCCCCCGCAGATCCCCCAGCACGGCTCGCTCCATCATGTCGTGCATCTCGTAGGGGACTCCGGGAAGGGCGTAGATCACCTTGTCCCCGAGCGGGCAGATGAGCCCCGGAGCGGTCCCGAGGGTCTGGGGGATGACCGTGGCGCCCTCTGGCACCTCGGCTTGGCGCGCGTTGCTGGCCGGCATTGCCCGGCTCGGCCCGCGGGGCACGAAGCGCTTCTTGATGGCCTCCATGACCGCAGCGTCATGGCGAAGGGGCGCGTTCATCACGAGCGCGATCGCCTCCCGTGTGAGATCGTCCTGAGTCGGCCCGAGACCGCCACAGACGATCACGGCGTCACTGCGCTCGAGCGCGGCGCGAAGGGCGGCAGCTATGCGGCCGATGTTGTCACCCACCCTCGTCTGGAAGTGGCAGTCGATCCCGCACAAGGCGAGGCGCTCGCCTATCCAGGCCGAGTTCGTGTCGACGACCTGCCCGAGGAGAAGCTCCGTCCCGACTGCCACCACCTCCGCTCGCATGCTCTGCTCCGTAGCTCTCAGGCGGCGTGATGGCTGACGCCGTCGTGGGTCGGTGCTTGCGCACCGGCGAGCAGCTTGCGCGAGTCACGCAGGTACTCGAGCCCGGTCCAAAGCGTGACCGCGACGACCACCCAGAGCGCCCAGCGCACGATGTTCGCATGGTGCAGGCCGACCGGTGGCAAGAAGGCGAGCCCGATCACCATGTCCTGCAGCAGTGTCTTGAATTTCGCCGTCCTTCGGGCCGGCACCGACACCCCGCGCCGGCCGGCGTAGCCACGGAACAAGCTCATGGACACCTCGCGCAAGGCGATCAGGGCCACCGGCAGCCAGCCCACCTCTCCGATGGCCGCCAGCGAGGCGAGCACGCCGAGGACGACGCACTTGTCGGCGAGCGGGTCGAGGAAGGCTCCCGAGCGCGTGGTGCCGTGGCGCCTTGCGATGACGCCGTCGAAGAAGTCCGAGGACGAGCAGACGAACCAGAGGCCCACCAGGAGCCAGCTGGAGGGTCCTGTCGTGATGACGAGCGCCACCATGAGGGGCGTGGCGAGCAGCCTGGCGAAGGTGAGCGCGTTCGCCGGCGTCAAGAGGGCCGAGGGGCCGAAGCTGGTGTCGTGGCGGCTCATGGCATCCACCCGCCGACGAGCTCGGAGGCGAGCACCGCCTCGAGGTCGGGTCCGTTCGCGCCGACGAGGCGGACCTCGCCCAGCCAACCGGGTGGGAGCAAGTGCGGCACGCGCACGAGGCCGTCAATCTCGGGCGCCTCCCGGTAGGATCGGGCGCGGCCGGGCATGTCGACGAGTATCTGGCAAGACGTCCCGACCAGGTCCCTGCGGCGGCGGGCCGTTATCGCCTCTTGCAGCTCGGAGCACTCCTGGAGGCGTTCCAAGGCGAGGGGACCCGGGACCTGCTCGCCGAGGCGAGCCGCCAGTGTCCCCTCCTCGCGCGAGAAGGTGAAGAAGCCTGCCCAGTCGAGCTCTGCCTCCTCGATGAACCTCAGCAGCTCGTCGTGGTCCTCCTCGGTCTCGCCCGGGTAGCCGAGGATGAACGACGAGCGCAAGGCGGCTCCCGGCTCGAGATGGCGGATGCGGCGGATCCGCTCGAGGAACCTGCCGGCGTCTCCGAAGCGGCGCATCTTCCGCAGGAGAGCCCCGGAGGCATGCTGCAGGGAAAGGTCGAAGTAGGCGATCCCCGTGGCCACGACGGCCTCGACGAGCCGGTCGTTGAGCGAGGAAGGGTACAGGTAGAGCAGGCGCAGCCTGTCGACGCGCGGCACGCAGGCCTCGATGAGCTCGACGATGCCGAGGCCGGGGCTTTCTTTCCGGCTCGCCGCGGCTGTGCGGTCGTGGCCGTAGGAAGCCAGGTCCTGAGCCACGAGCACGACCTCACGTGCCTTCAGGGCTTCGATCTCGTCGAGGATCGATGCGAGCGGCCTTGATCGCTGCTTGCCCCGGAACGAGGGGATGGCGCAGAACCCGCATCGCCGGTCGCATCCCTCGGCGACCTTGACGTAAGCCCAAGGTGCACCCGAGGCCGGCCGTGGCAGCTCCAGCAGATCGAAGCTGGGCGGCGACCCGTCGACCGGGCGGGCGAGCATGTCGGCGCGAACGACGCGCCGTGCCGTCTTCATCTCGACAGGCACGCCGAAGCCGGCGACGAGATCGATCTCGCCCAGCGCGCCCGCCAGCTCTTCGCCGGAGCGCTCGGCGAGACATCCGGTGACGACGAGGCGGGACCCGTCTTTTCGCAAGCCGTCGAGCTCGAGGATGGTCTCGACCGACTCCTCGCGAGCTGCATCGATGAAAGCGCAGGTGTTCACCACGACCAGGTCGGCTTCGCCCGGGTCGCGTGCCGCCTCGTAGCCAGCTGCGTTCAAGCGACCGACGAGCTTGTCCGAGTCGACCTCGTTCTTCGGGCAGCCGAGCGTCGTGACCCAGTAGCGCTCGCTCACCATCGAAGCGTACCCAATACGCGCAGACGACTTTCCGAGCCGCCTCAGAGCCGGTCGAGCATTTCCCGGCGTTTCTGCTCGTACTCGGCGTCGGTGATGATGCCGTGGCGGTGCAGCTCGGCCAGCTCGGCCATCCGCTGGGCAATACTCGGAGCCTGGGCTCCGGGCGCCGAGGCCTGCGCTGCGGTGGGGGCGGGCCCCGGAACGGGCGCATGATAGGGCGCAGGCGGGGCGACCGGCGGCGTCGGGTCCGTAACCGGCTGGGAGACCTCGGCCTGCCTCGTTGCGGCAATCGACGCAGGCGGCATCGGGCCAGAGACGTACCCGGCGGTGCTCTGGGCGACGACGCGGTTGACCAGCGACTGCACCTGGGCCGGCCTGCTGATGTCGGGAAACGGGTCCTGGCCGCTACGGCCGGCCGATTCGACAGTGAGGCTGCCGGCTCTGACCATCCGCTCGATGACGGTCTGGTGGTAGGTCACGTCCTGCACACGTCCGATCGGGATCTCCCTGCCGGTCCTGCGTATCACGCCCGTGCGGTACACGATCCGCTGCGAAGTCACGACAAAGGTGGTGGTGCGCCAGCCGAGGTAGCGAACGGCGAAGTACACGATCGCCAGAAAGCCACACCCGAGAAGGAGCAGGGCTGTGTGGGCGGGGGCGCTCGTCCAGATCACGCCGGCTGCGACGCATCCGGCAAGAACGGCCAGGGTGAGCACCGCGGGCCAAAAGAGCAGTGACCAGTTCGGTCTCGAATCCAGGTAGACCTCCTCGCCCGGGCCCAGCAGCTTGGTCGGGAAGGTCACTCCGTCCGCCCGGGCGCCGCTCGCCGCCTCATCCCAGCTTGCTCGCTATTGGCCCCGCGAGCCTGAGGACCGATCCGTCGGAGCCCGCTGAGGAGAAGACCGCCGCGGGTCGCGCGGTCGCTTCGCTCAGCAGGTCGATGAGCAAGGACGTGAAGGGCAGGTGGGGTTCGACCCACAAATAGTGCGAAAGCGAGCCCGGGATCGTGTTGACCTCGTTTATGAACACGTCCTCGCCGTCGGACAAGAAGTCCAACCGCGCCACGCCCCGCAAGTCCACGAGCGAGGCGATATCGCGCGCCAGGGTGCGGATGCGCTCCTCGAGAGCCGGCTCGATCTGGGCCGGCAGCTCGCGAGGGGCAGAGGTCATCCCCTGCGATCCGACGTACTTGTCCTCGTAGCCGAGGATCTCCCCCCCGCCACGGGTACGAAGGGGCCGCTCGATCGCCGACAGCTGGAGCTCGGGCCAGCTCCGGGCGGCAAGTTGAAGGTCGGACATCTCCTCGTGGTAGGGCTCGAGGACGGCACCACGGCGCAGGTGAGAGTTGGCCTCCAGCCGGGCCCGAGCGGTCTCGAAGTCGGCGACGACCTCGACGCCGATGGAAGAGCCTCCAAAACGCGGTTTCAAGATGTACGGAGGAGGGAAGCCCGGTTCCTCGCTGCCCTCGTTCAGGGGCACACGCGCCAAGGCCGGCAGGCCGGCGTAGATCATGAGGGCGCTAAACGCGAGCTTGTCCATGCCGAGCGCGGCGCCCGCTGCGGTCGGGCCGGTGTAGGGAACGCCCGTCAGGTCCAGGGCGCCCTGGAGGCTCCCGTCCTCGCCCGGGCCGCCGTGACAGCAGATCAGCAGGGCGTCGAGCTCGAGTCGGTCCTCTCTCGCCCGCAAGCCGCTCCCGGGCCTGACGAACCCGCCTCCCGGACCGCTTATGAACCTTAAGCGCACGGCATTGGGGGGGACACCGTCGACGAAGCCCGCCGCCTCGGTCGCGCCCGGAACCTCGTACCAGTCACCCGACTTGGACCAGTACAACGACCGCACGCTGCCCACTCCCGGGGCGCGGTCGAGAGCCTGGACGGCCTGCAAGCCGGTGAGGATCGAGACATCGTGCTCGGGCGAGGGACCGCCGTAGATCACCGCCACCCGAGCAGGAAGGCCCTCCTCGCGCAGGTCGACTTTGCGTGTTGTGCCGAACGCCCCCCGGTCGTCAAAACGCCGCCGCGCGCTCCCGATCATCGTGTGGCCACTTTATGGCCTTGCCGCACGTCGGGCGCGGCAACGGTACGCCAAGGCCTGCCTGGCGCTCTCGGGCGCGCCCGGCACCAGGCCGCTCGCCCGGCACTCAGCTTCCGGGCGAGCCTGAGATCAAGGGAAGTGATCGGGAAGATCGTTCTCGAACAGCACGGCATCGCCAGGACCAAGTTGGGCACGCGCCCACGCGACCGCCTCTTCTCGCCTGCCGACGAGCTTCACCGGCGGCCCCGGCACCTCCCGCCCGCAACCTGCAAGGAGCGCCGCCCGGTTCGTCCTGCCGACGATGACGACCTCGGTGGCGACACGCGCCGCCGTCTCGGCAAAGGCGGCGTTCTCCGCCGACTGCGACTTGCCAAGTTCCACCATCCCGGGCGTCACGAGCACCCGCCGCCCCGCGGGCGCCTCACGTCCGAGCACCTCGAGGGCGTGACGGGCACCGGCCGGGTTGGCGTTGAACGTGTCATCGAGCACGAGATAGCCACCTTCGGCCCGGTAGGGTTGCAAGCGATTCGGCACGCTCGGCAAAGAGCCCAGACGCCGTGCCACCGCTTCGGGAGGGACACCGAGCTCGAGCGCCACCGCAGCTGCGCAGGCCGCGTTCGTCCGTATGGGCGCAGGAGTCCCCGCCGCGAGCAGCGCGACCCCCGACGGCTTGCCGGCGACACGCAGCTCGAGCCCTTCCTCGTGGGCCAACACGGCCACGTCGGCCCCGGCGTCGGTTCCAGAGGCACGCACCACCTTGTGGCTCGCATCGAGATGTTTCGCCAGGCCGTCGAGGCGGCCGTCGTCGACATTGAGCACCACGACGCGGGCCTTCGAGGTGATCTCCGCCTTGGCGTCCAGCGTTCTGTCGAGCGAGCCGAAGCGCTCCAGGTGCGCCGGCCCGACGGAAGTGATGACGGCGACCTCCGGCCGCAGCCAGCTGCAGAGGGCGGCGATCTCCCCCGGGCCGTAGGCACCCATCTCGGCTACGAGCACGTCCGTGCCCGTTGCCAGCTGCTCGTTGACCGTGCGCGACAAGCCGGCGCGGTTGTTGAAACTGCGGGGACTCGCCAGGACGCTGCGCTCCCCACTCAGGAGGTAGGCGACGTAGTTCTTCGTCGTCGTCTTTCCGTACGACCCCGTGATACCCACGACGAGGGGCCGGACCCGGGCAAGCACCGCCTCCGCGCGCCGCACATAGCCCTGCGCCAGCAAGTTCTCGAAAGGCTGCAGGACCGAGAGCGCGGCGTCGACGAACAAGGGAGAGGCGATGGCGCTGATTGCAGCGGCCGGCACGGCGCCCGCTAGGCCAGCAAAGGCGCCGGCGAGGGCGACGGCAGTCCCTTGCAGGGCAACGGTGACAAGTGCCACTTGTGACATACGGCGTGTCCAGGCGAGGCGCGACGTCCGTCCTCTCAGGCCAAGTCCGATCGGCCCGGCCGCGACGACGACGGCCGCCCCGATGGCCGCGCCGGGAACGATCGCCGCCGCTCCAGCAAAGGCAAGGCCCACGACGCCGAGTCCGATGTTGACCGGCGTGCTCACCCACCAGCGCCACGCGAAACGGACGGCCGCCCCGGGAAGGTAGTGCTCGCGCTGGGCCACGCGGAGCCAGCGCAAGTCGGCGCAGAGAATCGAGAGGGCGGAGGCGCCGAGCGCGACGGCGCTGAGCGCGGTCACAGGCTCGGCGTGCCCTCGGACGACCTTTTCCAGTTCAAGGCTTCAGGCGTCCGATCGCGGCACGTAGCTCGCCAGGAACCGTGAGAGGAGTTAGGTGGCCGGCCCCTGCGCAGACGACGAGATGCGCGGCCGATAGCTCACTTTCGAGCTTTTGGGCCACCGCCAGCGGGGCGGCGGTGTCGTCATCGCCCCATACGAGCTCCACCGGGCAGCGCACGTCTGCGAGCACGGCTGTGTAGTCCTCCGCAAGCGTGCGCACGAGGATGTCGCGCATGACGCCGGAGGCCGCGCGGTAGTCGTCGGACCCATAGCGCTGGCGAAGGGCCTCCAGGCGCTCGTTCTTGATCACCCCGTGCGCTGCTAGCCCACGCGCCAACCGGAAGCGAAGGGGAGGCTGCGGTCGGGCGCCGCCAGGGCGGTGAAGCGGAGCTCCGCTGAGCACGAGACCCGCGATCCGCTCCGGACGGCTCGCAGCCAGCCGCACCGCGACGCGTCCCCCGAAGGAGTGCCCGAGCACCACGACGCGCGCCTGCATCTCGTCCAGCACAGCGGCGACCGCTTCCGCGTACTCGGGAGATCCCCAGACCGCAGCGGGCGCGGGCGCGCTTCCGAAGCCGGGCAGGTCGAGGGCAACGGCGTCGATGCCGCCCGGTGCAAAGACGGGATCGAAGTCCCGGTGGTCCCGTCGCCAACCGTGCAGGGCGAGGACCCACGGCGTGCCCGTGCCATACAGCTGCCCGAACAGGCGCGAGCCGGCGAAGGAGGTGAGCACTGACCAGAAAGCTAACGCATCGGCCTACCGGCCAAGCTGACAGCCGCACGTCGGCCTGCCGTCGCTAGGCACCTCGTGGTGGCTCAGCGCTGAGGCACCCGGCCGCTACGGTCTGTCCATGGCGTCGAGCGCGACTCGGTCGGGCGACACTGCCGGACGCCTGCTAGCCGGATGCGACCCTCAGCAGCGCGAGGCGATCACAACCGAGGCGCGTCCCTTGTGCGTCCTGGCGGCCGCCGGTTCGGGCAAGACCCGCGTGCTCACACGTCGCATCGCTTGGCGGGTGAACGAGGGCACCGCTTCGGCACCCTATGTGCTCGCGCTCACCTTCACCCGCAAGGCGGCCTCCGAGCTGCGGGGGCGGCTGTCCAACCTCGGGCTCCCCCAGCCCGCGACTGCCGGGACGTTCCACGCCATCGCCCTCGGCGAGCTCCGGCGCCTCGCGGCCGAACGAGGCCGGGCAGCACCGGTCGTCATCGCCTCCAAGGCCCGCCTCCTCGCTGCGGCTGCAGGCGATGACATCGGGCGCGACCGCGCCGCGCTCGCGGACCTCGCCTTCGAGATCGAGTGGGCGCAGGCGCAATGCCTCACGGCTCGTGACTACTCGCGGGCCGTGAGCACCTCGACGAGGTCCGCCCAATGCGATCCTGCTCTCGTCACTGAGGTCTGGAGACGCTACGAGAGGGAGAAGCAGCGCCATGGCGTGCTCGACTTCGACGACCTCTTGCTCCGCTGCACGAGCGAGCTCGAGACCGACCCCGACTTCGCCGCCTCCGCCCGGTGGCGGTTCCGCCACCTGTTCGTCGACGAGTACCAGGACGTGAACCCGGCCCAGGTGAGGCTTCTCGAGGCCTGGCTGGGCGACAACGACGATCTCTGCGTCGTCGGCGATCCCGATCAGGCGATATATGCCTGGAACGGGAGCGATCCCCGGGCGCTCGTCGAGTTCCCTCTACGCCATCCCGGTGGCCGGGTCGTGCGTCTTCCCTTGAACTACCGCTCGAGCGAGGTCGTGCTAGCCGTTGCCTCATCTGTCCTTGGAGCTGGATCCGTGCTCGGAGCTGGACCGACCTCGGACGTCGACCGGCTGGGTGCCTGGCCGTCCCAGCCGGGAGCCGAGCTCGACCAGGGGCTTGTCTCGGCCTCCCAGCGCCCAGGCGCCCTGGCACAGCCGATCGTCGCTTACGAGACCGACGCCGACGAGGCACTCGGCGTCGTGGGCTCCTTGCGGCACGCCCGCAGCCCTGGCGCACCGTGGTCGAGTCTCGCCGTCCTTGCTAGAACGAACGCCCAGCTCACCCTCTTCGAGCGCGAGCTCGAAGCCGCCGGCATCCCTTTCCGCAGCGGGGGCGGCCGGGCCTTTCTCGCTCGTCCTTCCGTTCGCCGAGCCTTGGACCGCTTGACGAGCCCGTCGGACGCGTCCGGCTTCCATACCTGGCTCGAGGCTCTCGACCCCCTCGACCCAGGGGCCGCCGCGGGCCTCCCAGCTGACGAAGCGGCTCCTGTCGACGCCTCACCCGGCGACGACTCCGTCGCGGATCCGCCGTACCGTGACGACGATCTCGCCGAGCTCGCAAGTCTCGCCGGTGAGTACCTCGGCTGTGACTCGCGCCCGAGCGCGGACGGGTTCGTGTCCTGGCTCGAGGCGAGCCTGCGCTCGGATCCCCCCCGTCAGGCCGGAGACGCGGTCGACCTCGTGACGTTTCACCGCGCTAAGGGTCTCGAGTGGCGAGTCGTCTTCGTGACCGGCCTCGAGGACGGCCTCGTCCCGATCGCCCATGCCCGCAGTGTCGAGGCTCTCGCCGAGGAGCGCAGGCTGCTCTACGTCGCGTGCACCCGAGCCATCGACGACCTGCGTTGCTCCTGGGCTCGCGAGAGATCCTTCGGCGGTCGTCGCGTTGCTCGCAGGCCGTCGCCGTACCTTGCGGCGATCGAGGCCACCCATCGTGAGCTTGCCCGGTTGTCCGAGGTGACACCCGAGCGTTCCCAAGCCTCCCACCGGCAGGTGCGGGCCCTTCTCGCCGGCCGGGAACGGGACCGCCGTGAGCCGTGAGGCCACGACGGGGAGTTCGCGCTCCCCAATCGCTCGCATCGTTCCCGGAGATCGCTCGCCCGAGTACCATTGCAGGCGCACTAGCATTTTTCCGTCCGAGAAGGTCACGCCGCCACGGTGGCCATGGATATAGCTACAGAACGGCACGTAATGGGCTTTTCCGTGAGAAGACAAGACGCCAGGCGAGTGCGTGACAGTTGGCCTGGGAGGAGGGTGGCTGATGCCTAACGGCGACAGTGGCGCGTCCGACCTGGAGGCACGCAACCACTACCTGAGCATCATCGACGACGCTTGGGAGGTCTATCGCGAGGCCGTAGAGGGCGCGTGGGCAGGTTACGAAGAAGACCTGAAGCCGGTGCGCGCGGTGTACGAGCAAGCGCAAGCTGCCGCCGAAGAGGCCCACGGCAACGCCATCGACGCCGCTTGGGCCGACTACAAGCAGGCAGTCGCCAACGCTCCCACGACCATGCGGCGCGACATCGTCGCCCAGGCACGCGCCACCTACAACGAGTTGGCTGCCCAAATCCGCAAGGCCTACAACGAGAGCATGGCCATCGCCCGCGACGACTACCTGAGGTCCGTGGACAACGCGCGGGAGACCTACCGGGCAGCCGTCGACGGCGAGCTCGACTCTCACCGCGATGCCGTGCGTGCGGCTTGGACGAGCTACTTGCAGGCGGTCGACTCCAGCCTGCTCGTCGAGGATTGAGTCGAAGGACGCGGCCTGTTCTCGCCGCTGGTAGATTATTCCTGCTTAATCGACTCAAAAGATCGACTAACGAGTAGAACGGGCTTTCGCGTAGGGCGCGGCCCTTGGGCGACTGGACGCGGTAATGCACATCTCAGCCAGAATCGAGTACGCGCTGCGGGCGCTGTGCACTTTGGCGGCCCGCGACGGCGAGCCACTCACCGCCGAGGAGCTCGCCGAAGCTCAGGGGCTGCCCGTGCGCTTCCTGCGCGCGATCTTGAACGATCTTCGCCGGGTGGGGATCGTCACGAGCCAGCGTGGCAACGAAGGCGGGTACAAGCTCGCCCGTCCCGCGTCGGAGATCACCATCGGCGACGTCTTCCGCCGCCTGGAGGGCCCGCTGGCGGAGGTGCGCGGCATGCGCCCCGAGTCGGCCAGCTACGAAGACGCCGCCGTTCACCTGCAAAAAGTCTGGGTCGCCGTCCGGGCGTGCCTCCGCGGCGTGCTCGACGAGGTCACGCTCGAGCAGGTCGTGACCGGCAAGCTCCCCAGCCAGGTGGTTCGGCTCGTCACGCGCCCAGGGGCGTGGGAGCCGCACTGAGCGAGCCTGCGAAGAGCCGAGACGTCGGGCATGGCCCCCCTCTCGGGCATGGCTTCCGCTCTCGGGTGTTCCAGCTTGTCAGGTCTCGCCTCGAGGTCCCGTCACGATCCAGCGGCCGTCGACAGCGTACGGCTCGGTCGGGAACCCCAGGGCCAAGAGAAGCGGCCCGAGCGCCTCGTTGAGAATGTCCATCGACTCGACGTCGCGTGAGGGCGCCGTCTCGCCAGGACCCGGCGGGTCACGCAGCTGCCAGCGCACGACGAGGCTCGCCTGGCCGTCCCGGTCCACGGCGACAGTCGACAGGTAGCAGCCAGCAGCTGGTCCGGCATCCGCGGCCCCACTGGGCGAGAGGCCCAGCTCCTCGATGGCCGCGAGCAGGTCGTTGCGAATCTCCTCGACCTCCGGCCACTCCTCGTCTTCGACACCGGGCTCGGCCGGATCGAACTCGAGGTCGAACTCGAAGTCCTCGAGCCTCTCGCCCCCTGTCTCGTCGCTCATGGGTGCCTGACCATTCCGTGCCCTCGTTAGTCGCGTCCACGCCGCTTGCGGCGGCATATGGTGCCTGCCCTCAGGCCAGGCCTTACACGATGCTACGTGGCCCGGCCGCGTCCGCAGTGGATCATCGCACGACAAGGTGCCCGACTTCGCGACGCCCTCGCCGGATCGTCGCCTGCTCGAGCTCGAAAGCGGCTCGGTGGAAAGACCGGATCTGCGAACTTCAGAGAGCTGTCGGAAGCCGGTGACCCGTGAGTTCTTCCCGCTCGCCCTTTTCCGCACGAGGCGAGCTCTCCGGCCTCGGGCCCCGCACCGAGGCACGGGCGTAGGCCTCGCAGAGGCCCCCGGAGAACACACTCAACTTCGCCCGTCGGAGGTCCGCGATCTGGGCCAGCAACACCGCCTTCTCCCGCGAGTTCAAACCCCCGGAATGGTCGAACTTCGAGAGATCGAAATTCGAGTAGGCGTACGGATCGCAAGTCATGTGCTTCAGTGCGACGTAATAGGCCCTCCGGCTCGAAGATGTCTTGCTCACCTTGATATCGGAAGTGACCGCGACCACAGAGAGCACCGCCGCCAGCAGACATGGCAGGGCCAGCACGCCTGCAGTCCTCAGCCCGAAAGCGACCCTATGCCCGGCAACCTCACGGAGGCTGAGCAATCGGACCAGGACCAGATAGATCCCGATCACCACCGGAGCGGTCACAACGACATATCTCGAAGACATCGCCGTGTCCAGTCCGATCTGCAAACGGCTGAACGCCGTTGCAACCGCGGCCATGGCGCCGAAGGCCATCAGACCCACGGCGACGTGCATGGCCCGATCCTCCCTCAGCCTTCGGTCGACATACCAAATTCCCAACACGATCAGGGCTATCGCCACTTCTGCGACCCCGATCGCCCTTGCCAACCCCAGTTCCTTGACGCCGCCACCGACCACACCGTTGCCCAGGCATATCAGCGCGAACTGCACCACTGTCCCCATATGGTGCAGGGGGTGCCCTGAAGCCACCCCGGAGCTGCCGACGAAGTAGAGCACAAGGAACACGACGGCCACAGCCGAGAAGGCAAGCTTTTCGGCCAATTGAGATCGCGAGAAGGGCAGCCACAAGACCAGTGCGCACGCGATCCAGGACAGTGTCCCCGACTCTCCCGTGAATGACGCCACGGCGCAAGTCAGGATCACCAGAAGCAGAAGATAGGTGCTCTTTCGACTTCCAGAACGGAGCTGGCTGGTCAGCACGATCGCCAGAAACGCAAGCGCGACGGCGGCCAGATTCATGAGGTTCCACTCATCGAGAAGGTTCTGCCAGTTGTTCCAACTGAATATGACGAGCGCCACTGGATATGCTGCCAGCAGGACTACCGCCGGTCGCGCCCGCGGAAGGGCGAAGCGGAAGGCACAAATGGCGCACGCCGTCTCGAGGATCCCGACCGGGACCGACAACAGCTTCACCAGTTGAACATTCATCGCGAAGTACTTCGCGTCCAGCAGCAGTCCGAGCCGCTCGAGTACCGGTCGACCAGCACCATAGAACCTGAAGATCACCGCCCACGGTATGTGCCCGGTCTTGACGAACCCTGCTATCACGGGGACGAAGTTCCAGGTGTCGGAGATCGGTATGTTCGCGCTGGACCTCAGGATGAACCGGGCTTCGATGACGGGAAGCACCAGGTAGGCGAGGATCACTACCGCGAGTGTCGAACGAAGGGCCCAGAGGTGCCCGGGCCGGCGGTCGCTTTGCGAGGTCATGCTCTATGCGAAGGTAGCAGACCGGACCAAGAGGGCATCCGGCAGCCCCGGGGTGGGCGGCGATCCCCCGCAGTGGCCTCCCACCCGGTGCTCGTCACCGCCCACACCTCGGTGTCGTTCAGCGGCGGTTGCCGGCGTCCGCGGAAAGCCTGCGCAGGGCGGCAACGAGCAGGTCGACCTCAGCGTAGGTGTTGTACATCGCCAGCGATGGGCGTACGGCCGACTCCAACCCGTAGCGGCGCAGGATCGGCTGGGCGCAGTGGTGACCGGCGCGCACGGCGATGCCCTCGTTGTCCAGCGCCGCGCCCACCTCTTCCGGCCGGTAGCCGTCCAGCACAAAGGTGAGCACGCTCGCCTTCTCCGGAGCGGTGCCGATCAGGCGAAGTCCGGGGACGCTACGGATCTCGGCGATGGCGTACTGGAGCAATTCGTGCTCGTAGCGCTCGATGACGCTCCGCCCGAGCCGGCTCAGGTAGTCGAGGGCGGTGCCCAGCCCGACGGCGTCGGCGATGTTGCCCGTCCCCGCCTCGAATTTGGCGGGTGGGCGTTGGTAGATGGTCCGCTCCAAAGTGACGTCGGAGATCATGTTCCCGCCGCCCTGCCACGGCGGCATCTCCTCGAGGAGGTCGGACTTGCCGTAGAGGGCGCCGATCCCGGTGGGAGCGAATATCTTGTGCCCGGAGAAGACGTAGAAATCCGCGTCGATGGCCTGAACGTCGACGACCATGTGGGCAACGGCCTGCGCCCCGTCGATCAGCACCTTGGCGCCGACCCGGTGCGCCGCGTCTACCACCTCTTTCACCGGGACGATCGTCCCCAGCACATTGGATACGTGTGCGACCGAGACCAACCGGGTCCGCTCGCTCAGCAGCTCGCTGTAGGCGTCGAGGAGTAGCCGGCCGTCATCGTCGACGGGGATGACCTTCAGCTTCGCCCCGGTCTCGGCGGCCAGCTGCTGCCACGGGACGATGTTGGCGTGATGCTCGAGGTGCGAGATCACGATCTCGTCGTCCGGGCCGACGTGCCGGCGGCCCCAGGACTGGGCGACCAGGTTGATCGCCTCGGTGGTGCCACGGGTGAACACGACCTCCGCGGCCGACGGCGCGCCGAGGAAGTCCGCGACCTTCTTCCGGGCGCCCTCGTAGGCATCGGAGGACCGCGCCGCGAGGGAATGCGCGGAGCGGTGAATGTTCGAGTTCTCGTGCGAGTAGAAGGACGCCAAGCGGTCGATGACCACCTGCGGCTTCTGGGTCGTGGCGCCGTTGTCGAGCCAGACGAGCTGTCGTCCGTGGATCCGCTCCTGCAGGATCGGGAAGTCCCGCCTCACCGCCTCGACATGGAAGGCGGGATAGGCGTCCACGGGCACCGCCGTCCGGGGGCCGGGAACGGTCAGCAGCTCGGCTGGCGGCTGGCGTTCCTCGATGAAGTAGAACGAAGGAGCACCGGCCTGGGGAACGCCAGGCAGCTGGAATGCCCGCTCCAGTTGGTCCGACCTCGTGGCGCCCACGATCGCGGCGGCGCTGGCAGCCGGAAGGCCCGGTACGGAGAGGGCCGGCGGCTGGGAGGCGAGAGCCGCCAGTCGGCCCGGGACCGATGCGGCCCTGTGGTAGCTCGAGAGCAGATCGGGCGGCTGGTACCCAGGCACGTCGGCCGGAAGCGGGTAACCAGAGACCGCGGTCGGCGCCTGGTAGTCGGCCCCTTCAGGCGACGGCTGAGCCGAGCGCTGGGTCTCGGCCGGATCGGCCGGGAGGGCTGGTCCTGTCCCGTGACCCGGCATGGCGCCGAAGAGCTCATTGGCCAACCGGGTCAGCGTCGCCTCGTCCGGCAGCCACGGAGGAGCGGCGCTCACACCGTCACCGGTAGGTGTGTGAGTAGTCATGGAACTTGCCGATCTCGACGTCGTCGAGAACTGCGAGTGCATCGGGCGTGAGCACGGCGAGCGAGTAGTACAGCGAGATGAGATAGGAGGCGATGGCGTTGCGGCTGATGCCCATGAACCGCACCGAGAGTCCCGGCGACTGCTCACCTGTCAGGCCGGGCTGGTACAGGCCGATCACGCCTTGGCGCCGCTCACCGACGCGCAGGAGGAGCACCTTGGTCTTGCCGTGGTTGATCTGCACCTTGTCGGAGGGGACGATGGGCAGGCCGCGCCAGGTGATGAACTGCGAGCCGTGGATGCTCACGGTCGCGGGCGGGACGCCGCGGCGCGTGCACTCCCTTCCGAAGGCGGCGATGGCGAGCGGGTGGGCGAGGAAGAACGCCGGCTCTTTCCAGACCTTGGTGATCAGCTCGTCGAAGTCATCGGGCGTCGGCGGGCCCGTGAGGGTGGAGATGCGCTGGCCGGCGTCGGCGACAGCGAGCAGCCCGTAATCCGGGCTGTTGATGAGCTCGCTCTCCTGGCGCTCCTTGACCGTCTCGATCGTCAGCCGGATCTGCTCGGCGATCTGGTCGAACGGGCTGCTGTAGAGATCCGAGATTCGGGTGTGGATGTCGACGATGGTGGCCACCGTGTTCAGGAAGTACTCACGTGGCTTCTCGTAGTAGCCGACATAGGTCGTCGGCAGCTCCGACTCGTCTCGGGGCGGGGTGGCCACAGTGACCGACCCCGGGTCCTTGACCCGGTTGAGCCGGTAGATACCTGCCTCGACCGGGACCCACTGCAGCATCTGAACCAGCCAGCGGGGCGTAATCGTCTCGAGCTGTGCGGTGCTCTTGGTGGCATTCGTGAGTTGGCGGGCTGCGTCGTCGGTCAGCGCGAGATTTGTCGGCTGGTCATTGGCTGCTTTGGGCATTGCTGAACCTTTCGCTTGTGATTGCCCCGTACCACGTACAGCGCAGATGCGGGTCGGACAAAGCCGTCAAGTATTGGCGGGATAGGGCATTTCGACATGGACTATCTCTCCATTTGCCTCCGAATCCAGCCCTTCTCGCCTCGCCGGGCTCTGCGGTGATGTCAGATGAACAGCTGGATGTCGGCCTTGGCGGCCATGTCGATGAAGCTCGCAGCACCAAGGGTGGGCTGTAAGCCGTCGATGAAGTCCGACGTCGACAGCCCGTAAAGGTCCATGGTCATCTGGCACGGGTGCAGCCGCACGCCGACGTCGATGGCCATCTCCATCAGCTCGGTCACGCTGGCGACCTTGTGCTGCCTGGCCAGCGTCTTGATCATGGAGGTCCCCATGCCTGCGAAGTGCACCTTGCTCAACTTGAGGTGCTCGCTCCCCCCGCGGTCGAACAGAGACTCCCCTTTTTACATCCAGTTATGCCCGGTGACCCTCTTGTCGTTCTTCTGCAGCACCCGCAGCCCCCAGAACGTG
>JBKQMT010000159.1:0-6299 GCA_052146595.1 Acidimicrobiales bacterium | reverse complement strand
CGGCCTCGATCAGCTCAGTGGGAACGTTGTTCAGGGCGCCGTGCATGACGACGATCCATCCCCCAGCGCCTGTCCAGAACGCCATGATCGCGAAGAGCACGGGGAGATTGTTTGGCGTGACCGTGTTTGCGAGAAGTGTGTAGTGAAGTGCGTGCAGGATGAAGGCAAAAGGACTTGTGGTCGGGGTGAACATGAACAACCAGATGACCACGCTTGCCGCTCCCGCCATAGCTCCCGGGAGATAGAAGATGAAACGAAAGGTCGCGCTGACTCGCCGGGCCAGGTTGTGGACCGTGAGAGCCAGCCCCACGACGAGCACGGATTGACTGACCAGCCAGATGGCTTCGAACAACAGCACGTGTTTGAAAGCGGGTATGAACTGAGGCAGGTGATAGCTGTTGACGAAGTTCGCAAAACTAAGGCCATTAGGGGTCCTGAGCGCGAGTGAAATCGCATAGACCGTGGGAGCGACTCCGAGACACGCGAGCATCGCTACGTAGAGGGCGACAAAGAAGTAGCCCGCTGTCCGCGAGGTGCCAGCCGGTGGGCGGTCTTGGTGCCGCCGGGTCCGGCGCCCCCGACGAGCACTTGCGTGCTCGCCGGGGGCAACGGTGACCAGAGGGTCAGTCATGCGCTTTGCAAACTCCTGTTAGCAGCCCGAGCCGCCGAAGGAGTTGATGCACTTGCTGGTGCTCTGGACCGTCCAGCCGGCCAGCCTGGCGTCGTTCGCCAGAGCCAAGGCGAACGAGTTGATCTGCTTTCCAAGTGTGCTCGGCGGGGTCGAGGTCACGCCCGGCACCACCGTCGATGCCCAGGCTGCGTCGGTGCTCCACGGAGTCGGGCCCCAACCGTTCCAGACCTCGGATGCGGCCTTCTCCCATGCTTTCCCGGTCGTGGCCGGTTCGGCGAAGACGGAGCCGAACGCGCCGACATAGGCGTCCTGGTCCGGCGCGTAGTCGGGCAGGCCCGCGTCGACGTGAACATTTTGGATGTTCGGGCTTGTCGACATGTACTGGGCGAGCGCGGCCGCAGCAGCCGGCTGGCTGGTGTGGCTCGACACGAGCCACAAACCGCCGCCGAGAGCGCCGGTGATCGACTGGCCGAGGACTGACAGCGGCGGCGGATAGGCCGCCATCGTGCCGTCCGGCACGCCGTGCGGCGCCTTGTTGCCGTTCTCGAACACGGCGGTTCCATACCATAGCGGCCCGACCATCATAACGACCTTGGCGGCGGGGAAGCCCCCGGCAGCAAAGACGTAGGTGGTGGTGATGGCGTTGCCTTCGAGCCCTGAGCTGTCGAGCAGGGTGTCGATCTTCGTGCAGGCGGGGTTGGTCGGGTCGATCTCGACCGTGTTCGGGCCGACGACCTTGTCGAGCGGACACCCGTTGCCCCAATAGATGAAGTCGTCATCGAACTCGTCGCCGATGTCCCCGACGATGTAGCCGGGGTGGCTCTTCTTGATCGTTAGTCCGTCTGCGACGATCCCTGCCCAGGTCGTCGGAACTGGCGCTTTGCCAAAGAACTGCGTGTACAAACCCTGGTTGACCCAGAGCACGTCCGCGGCGGTGTCATTGCGCAGGCAGACGATCTCGCCCGAGGGGGTGGTGCAGGCGCTCATGCTGTGGCCCGCATAGCCCTTGAGAACGCTCGCCGGGACGTACTTCTTCAGGTTGAGCAGGTCGTTGTAGGGCGCCGTGCCGAGCTGGACCGCGTCGTAGTTTTGCGAGTCGAACATCACGTCCGGCGCGTCCGATGGCCAGCCGATGCGGTTCCACAGCGCGAACTTCGACTGCAGCACGCCGGTGCCATTCTCGTTGCCGTTGTAGATGACCCACTTGATGTTGGCATGAGGATTGGCCTTCATGTACGCCTGCTCGTAGGGAATGCGCGAGGTGTCGATCCAGACGGTTAGCGGCTTCGACGAAGACTTCGTTGCTGCTGTCGAAGCCGCCGGCGCCGCGAGGGCAAG
The DNA here is from genome assembly GCA_052146595.1 of Acidimicrobiales bacterium. Classification (GTDB taxonomy): domain Bacteria; phylum Actinomycetota; class Acidimicrobiia; order Acidimicrobiales; family Bog-793; genus Fen-455. The sequence continues at coordinate 4,330 of JBKQMT010000159.1, read as the reverse complement.
TCCGGTGACCACGACCGCGGCGAGCGCGACACGGCTCCGTAGCGAGCGACCTCGCCAGGATTCGAGGCTGAAAAATGACTTCATGATTGTAGGCTCAACTCCTTCCGTCTTGTGATGCTTGCTTTCGGTTCAACTTGCAACTGCTCCCTTCGCCACGGCTCGACCACGTATTTGGCGAGCTCGGGCGGACAATCGGGACCTGGATCCAAACCGACGCCCGGTCCTCTTGGCGCGCCAGCGATGGCCCTTCTTGTTGACCCAGGGGTTCTCGAACTATGGGATTAGAGGTCACGAGCGACTCTTGTAGTAGGTGCCTTCCTCTCTTTCTGTTGGTGGTCCTTGTGACTCAAGCGCCTATGACGCTGCGCTGCGGATGCTGGTGTCAGGCGAGAGCTGATCTCCGGCTCGATCCACGACGTAGCTTTCGAGTTCCTTGGGGTACTCGGGGCCGACGGGAAGGCCAACTCCCGGCGCCGTGGGCGCTTTGACCATGCCGTTCTCGTCGATCCCGAACTCGCGCTGAACCGGGTTGGTGGTGACGAGGGACTCGTAGTACGTACAGTTCGGGATCGCCATGCAGAGATGCCTCGCGTAGACGGTGTTCCCATGGGGTTCCGCGCGGAGCCGGAAAGCATCGGCGAGATGGGCTATCCGCATGGCCCCGGTGAACCCGCCGCGAAGCTCGGTACTCGTGCGGACGAAGGTGGCACATCCGCTCGCGATGTAATCGGCCGTGTTCATGTGCACGCCGTCGGAGGTCTCGGCGACGTTGAGAGGGACGCTCACTCGGTCAGCGAGCCACTTGTAGGCCGTTACGTTGAATTCGCGCATCGGCTCCTCGTACCAGAGGTAGTTAGCCTCCGAGAGTGCGTCTCCCACGTAGACGGCGTCAGCCAGGTCGAAGCCGGCCGAGCCGTCGTACATGAGCGGGAAGCCCGCGCCGACATGCTCGCGGACCGCTGCACAGAGGGCGGCGTCGCGCCGCGCGTCGCCCCAGGCGTGGAGCTTGATCGCCGGGTAGCCGAGCTCTACGCACTGGGTGACGACCTCGAGGTACTCGCCGACGGAGGCAAAGGTCGATGTCGAGGCATAGGCGGGGATCTCGCGTCGAAAGCCTCCCAGCACCTGCCAGGTGGGCGAGTCGTAGAGACGCCCGGCGAGGTCCCACAGGGCGCTGTCCACGAGACCGATCAGCCAGACCGGGAACTCCTCTGTCCTGTCGAGCTCCCACATCCGGTGCCATATCCGCTCACGCTCGAGGGGATCGGTCCCGACAAGCTCTTCGCGGAGGAGACGCCCGACCAAGTCCTCGAGGACGACGGCGCTGGCGCGGTTCTGCGCGACGGCGACGCCGGTGGCGCCCTCGTCGGTGCGAAGGCGCAGCACCCCGACAAGTCCGTCAGCGGGGCCGCCTCGAAGTCCCTCTCGCCAGGCGAAATTGGGCTGAGCGCCCGGTGCGAAGACCTTGAAACTCTCGACGTGAGTAATGCGCGCCTGTGCCATTGGACATCACTCCTAAGACGACCGTCTTATGATGTCATACGTATTTGGCACTTGCAAGGTTTTCGGTAAACGAATACCCGGGCGGCAGTCGTGCTGGGGTCGGATCAGGCTGCGCGGCGACGAGCAGGCTCCAGGCCGTCTGGGCAGGCCCATGTCCGGCTCGATTTAACATGGTACGTATGATCAAATTCAGGCGTGACGACCGCCGTCACCGATAGGGGATGAGCCCGAAGTGACCCTGGCCGGACAGCCTGGCGCGAGAAGCTTCGAGACGATCATGGCCGGGGCTGCTCCGCGCAGACCCGCGCGCCTCGGGACCACCGTGCTCTTGAGCCTGGTGGACAAGATCATGGGCGGCGAGCTCCCTCCTGAGTCGTCGCTTCCGACCGAGGCCACGCTGTGTGAGGTCTTCGGCGTCAGCCGTACCGTCATTCGGGAGGCCTTGAAGTTGCTCGAGGCGAAGGGACTCGTGCGAGTCAAGCAGGGCCAAGGTACGACAGTGGAGCCAACTGAACAGTGGGACTTGCTCGACCCGCTGATACTCGACACCGCCATCCGCTACGCCGACACCTTCGAGATCCTTGACGACGTAATCGACGTACGCGTCGGGCTCGAGTGCCAGATGACACGCCGGGCGGCGGAAATGATGACCGATGCGCAGCTACGCGAGACGCACCAGGCGTTGATGGCCCTCGAGCGGCTCCTGGACCAGCCCGAGGAATACCGGCAGGCTGAAGGTGCGTACCACGATCTGATCCTTCGCGGCTCGGGCAACCGTCTCGGGCGATCGATCATCCGCTCGCTCCAGCCTCGGGCGCGCACGAACTTCCGCTACCGCGGGGCCGGTGTCAGCGCCGACCATATGTTGATGAGCCATCGAGGCCATGTCGCCATCTACGAGCGACTGGCCGCCCGCGACCCGGACGGTGCGTCCGCGGAGATGCGCGAGCACATCTTGGGTTCCTGGCTCGAGCGCAAGTCCGGCGCCGCCCGCAGCCAGGATGAGGTGAAAGATGGCTAGTTGCCCGACTGGCGAGCCCAGCTCGGTCATCGGATCTAACCTGGTGTTCGCGTCACATCTAGCTCCGTTCTCCCTCCCCGAGTGCGCCGGACCGTCGGGTTCGATCCGCCAGCCATGAGCGATCAGTCGCCCGAGGTCCCCACGGCTCCCGGTGGCATCGAGCGGGTCCGTCTCGGCCAGAGCGACGTCTATGTGACGAGGTTGATACTGGGCTGCTCCCCCTTGGCCGGAATGTACGCCCCCGTCGAGGACCGGCGGGCCGCAGCCGTGCTCGAAGCGTCCTGGGAGGAGGGGGTCCGGGCCTTTGACACCGCCCCGCAGTACGGGGTCGGACTGTCGGAAGAGCGTCTCGGCGCCTTCCTGGCCGACCGAGCGGTCGGCGAGGCGGTGGTCTCGACAAAGGTCGGCCGCCTCCTCGTCGACGCCGACGAAGGGACCCAGGGTGTGGACCTCTTCTACGGAGCGCCCAGTCGAAGGCTCGTGGACGACTACAGCAAAGACGGTGTCCGCCGGTCCCTGGCGGCCAGCCTCGGACGCCTGGGCCGCGACCGCGTTGACGTCGCGTTGATCCACGATCCCGACAAATACGCCGAGCTGGCGCTCACCGAGTCCTATCCGGCCCTCGAAGAGCTCCGCGACGAGGGCGTGGTCGGCGCAATCGGCGTCGCCATGAACCACGCCGACATCCTCACTTGGCTCGTCGAGCGGACGGAGCTCGACTGCGTGTTGATCGCCGGCTGCTATTCCCTTCTCGACGTCCCAGCGGCCGACCGGCTCTTCCCCGCCTGTGAGAAGCGCGGGGTGTCGGTGCTGGCGGCTGGGGTCTACCGAAGCGGCATCCTCGCCGACCCGCGCCCCGGAACACACCTGGACTATGCCACTGCGCCCAGTTCGGCCGTCGAGCGAGTCAACCGCATCCGCTCTGTGTGCGATCGCTACGGCGTTCCCCTGGCCGCGGCGGCACTGCAGTTCGTTCTCGCCCATCCGGCCGTCACGGCGGCTGTCGTCGGCGCGGCCAGCGCGAGGGAGGCGCACGAGAACGCGGCCCACTTCCGGTCCAAGGTTCCGGCGGAGCTGTTCGAAGAGCTTGCCGCCGCAGGATTCGCGCCGGCATTGCCGCCAGGCGCGTATGGCCGCACAACCTCGCCCTTGGCGGCGCGTCACGGGCAGCGATGACTGCGCTCGGCACGGGTGTTTCGCCTGGAGGCACGGGTGTTTCGCCTGGAGTCGTCGGCATCGTCGACTCGCATCACCACCTCTGGGACCCTGCCGAGCGCCCCCACGACTGGCTCGATGCGCTTCCGTCGCTCAACCGGCCGTTCAATTTGAGCCAACTCGAGCAGGTCGCGACGCCCCTTGGCGTGTCGGCCACGGTGCTCGTGCAGGTTCTGAACGATCGCGCGGAGACCGAGGAATTCCTGGCGCTTGCCAGCGCAAGCGAGCTCATCGCCGGAGTGATCGGCTGGGTCGATCTGACCGACCCCGGGGTTGCTGAGTCCTTGGCACGCTTGACTGACCTCCCGGGGGGAGACAAGCTCGTCGGCGTCCGTCATCTCGTCCAGAACGAGCCGGACCCAGCCTGGCTCCAACGACCCGAGGTGCGACGCGGTGTCCGCGCCGTGAGCGAGAGCGGAGGGGCCTTCGACCTTCTCGTGTCCACCCGTGAACTCCCCGCCGCAGTCGATCTGGCCGAGCACCTCGAGGATGCGACTCTTGTAATCGATCACATGGCCAAGCCGGAGATAGGAGCCTCGATCTGGGAGCCCTGGAACGGCTTGATCGGCCGGCTCGCCCGCAACGAGTCGG
>JBKQMT010000158.1:0-24030 GCA_052146595.1 Acidimicrobiales bacterium | reverse complement strand
GAGAAGGCCTCCACTCGCACGATGTGCGCCTTCGAGGTGGGAGCCCACGACCAGGGCGCGCATGTCACCTATCTCGGGCCGAGTGGGTCCCAGATCGGCCACAAGGAGTCGATCAAGGACACCGCTCGCGTGCTCGGCCGGATGTTCGACGGGATCGAGTACCGGGGATCGGCGCACTCCAACGTCGAGACCCTCGCCGAGTTCGCGGGCGTCCCCGTGTGGAACGGGCTCACCGACGAGTGGCACCCCACCCAGATGCTGGCCGACATCCTCACGATGCGCGACCACACCGACCGGCCGCTCGGGGAGGTGGCGTACTGTTACCTCGGCGATGCCCGCAACAACACGGCGAACTCCCTGCTCGTCACCGGCGCCCTTCTCGGCATGGACGTCCGGGTCGCCGCCCCTCAGGTCCTCTGGCCTTCTGCTGATGTCCAGTCGATCGCCCATGGGCTCGCGCCGGGATCAGGGGCCCGCCTCACGCTCACCGAGGACGCCGCGCAAGCAGTGCGCGGGGCCGACTTCCTCTACACCGACGTCTGGCTCTCGATGGGCGAGCCCGAGGACGAGTGGGACGATCGCATCAACGAGCTTCTCCCCTACCAGGTCAACAGCGCGCTCATGGACGCGACCGGCAACCCCGATGTGAAATTCATGCACTGCCTTCCGGCGCTCCACAACACCGAGACCGAAGTCGGGCGGCAGATCTTCGGGAGGCGGGGCATCGCCGCCCTGGAGGTGACCGACGAAGTCTTCGAGTCGAAGGCCTCCATCGTCTTTGACGAAGCCGAGAACAGGCTTCACACAATCAAGGCGTTGATGGTCGCCACCCTGGCCGGGGAGTAGCCCCGCCAGGCTTTCCGGTCAGCGCCTCCCGCCTGACCTCGGCCGAGAACGACAGCGCGAAAGGAGCCGGAAGATGAGGGTGTGGCCTGGCGGCCCGCTCCCCCTCGGTGCCACCTGGGACGGAGAGGGGGTCAATTTCTCGCTTTTCAGCGAGCATGCCGAAGGAGTCCAGCTGCTGCTGTTCGACGAGGAGACCTCGAGCCGTCCTTCGACCACGATCAGCCTGAACGAGAAGACCGACAACATATGGCACGGGTACTTGCCCGACGTCCGCCCGGGAGCTCTCTACGGCTACAGGGTGCAAGGCCCCTATGAGCCCGAGCGCGGACACCGCTTCAACGCGAACAAGCTCCTGATCGACCCCTATGCCAAGGCGGTGACCGGCCAGATCCGCTGGAGTGACGAGCTCTACGGCTATGTCGTGGGCGACGTGCGAGCGGACCTCTCCTTCGACACCCGTGACTCCGCGGGAGCCATGCCGAAGAGCGTGGTGGTGGATCCCGCCTTCACCTGGCAGGACGACCGCGCCCCCAACACGCCGTGGAACAAGACCGTCATTTACGAGGCCCATGTGCGCGGCATGACCATGAGGCACCCGAACGTGCCCGAGCACCTGCGCGGGACCTACCTCGGGATCGCCTCGGACCCCATCGTCGACCACCTGCTGGGGCTCGGGGTGACGGCCATCGAGCTGATGCCTGTCCATCAGTTCGTGGCCAATCGCCGTCTCGTCGCGCAGGGCCTGACCAACTACTGGGGCTACAACTCGATCGCCTTCCTCGCCCCTCATGTCGGGTACGCCACCGGCGGGCTCGGCCAACAGGTGAGCGAGTTCAAGTCGATGGTGCGAACGCTGCACCGAGCCGGGCTCGAGGTGATCCTCGACGTCGTCTACAACCACACAGGTGAGGGCGACCATCTCGGGCCCACCTTGTCACTGCGCGGCGTCGACAACTCCCTCTACTACAGGCTCATCCCGAACGACCCCCGTCACTACCTGGACTACACAGGCACGGGCAACAGCCTCAACATATTGCACCTCGGACTTGTCACTGACAGCCTGCGCTACTGGGTCACCGACATGCACGTGGACGGCTTCCGTTTCGACCTCGCTCCCGTGCTGGCGCGGGGATACGAAGCCGGGCACCCGAGCGCCTTTTTCGAGATCATCCAACAGGACCCGGTGCTTTCGCAGGTCAAGCTCATCGCCGAGCCGTGGGACGCCAGCCCCGACGGCTACCAGTTGGGCCACTTCCCCACCGGCTGGGCGGAATGGAATGGCGCCTTTCGCGACTGCGTCCGCCGTTTCTGGCGCGGCGACCAGGGGATGGTTCCCGAGCTGGCTTCGCGTCTCAGCGGCTCCAGTGACATCTACGCCGCGAGCGGCCGGCGCACTTACGCGAGCATCAATTTCGTCACCTGTCATGACGGCTTCACCTTGACCGACCTCGTCTCGTACGAGGACAAGCACAACGAGGCCAATGGCGAGAAGAACCGGGACGGCAGTGACACCAACTACAGCTCCAATTGGGGCGTCGAAGGTCCGACCGATGCGGTACGGATCCAGCGGGCCCGCGACCGCATGAAGCGCAACATGCTCGCCACCTTGTTCTTCTCCCAGGGCGTGCCGATGCTGCTCGGGGGCGACGAGGTCGGGCGCAGCCAACAGGGCAACAACAATGCCTACTGCCAGGACAACGAGATCAGCTGGTTCGACTGGGACATAGGCGAGACGGGCTGGGACATGTACAGCTTCGTGCGGGACCTCATCGGGGTGACGCGGTCGAACCCGATCCTTCGCCGCCGCGCCTTTTTCACCGGCGAGGCCCCGCCGGGTTTGCACACCAAGGACGTCACTTGGATAAGGCCAGACGGCACCGAGATGACCGAAGACGACTGGTCCGCCGCCGACAGGCGGAGCATCGGGATGCTCCTGTTGGGGCAAGCCGCCGACGAGATCGACATCCGCGGCCGAACGGCCTTCGGTGACACCTTGCTGTTGCTGTTGAACGCAGGCTGGCGCTCGCGCTCTTACGCGCTTCCCCGCTTGGAGCTGCCCGGCCGCTGGGAGGAGGTCCTCAACACTGCCCACCCGGGACCGTGGACGCGCCTGGTGCGCAACGACGTCGTCAATTTGACCTCGCACTCGGTTCTTCTGCTTCGCCACAACGAACGGCTCAAGGAATGACGAAGGTTTCTCTCGGATCGACCCGCCCGCCCCGGCAGCCGGCGCGGCTGCGACACCTCGGTAATGAACAGGTTGTCCACCACCTGTGACTATTGACATGGCTGAGTCATGTCTTGGCCAAGGCACTTGGAATCGAGCATTCGCGCCCGGGGTTTCCCCAAGCCCGCTCTCGGGAATGTCCCGAGCCGGATGGCTGTTGTCCCGTCAAAGGACAGGAGTCAGGACAAGGCGAGGAGAGACGCGGGGCGAGGAGAGACGCGGGGCGAGGAGAGACGCGGGCGCTCAGGCGAGCGTATGCGCCGAGGTGCGCTTGCCGATGAGATCGAAGGCCTCCCACATGGACGCGTAGCGCCCTTGAAGGGCGAGCAGTTCGTCGTGCGTGCCCACCTCCACCACCCGGCCCGAGTCCATCACGGCGATGCGGTCCGCCGCCCTGGCGGTCTGCAGCCGGTGGGCGATCACCAGCGTCGTCCTGCCGTGCGATACGCGCTGCATGGCGGCGGCCACGCGGGCCTCGGTTGCAAGGTCGAGGTTCGATGTGGCCTCGTCGAGGAGCAGGAGCGCAGGGTCCACGAGCTCGGCACGGGCGAGGGCGATCAACTGGCGCTGACCGGCGGAGAGCGACCGGCCCCGCTCGGACAGGACGTGGGCATAGCCGCCGGGGAGCCCGAGGACGAATTCGTGGGCGCCGACGGACATGGCGGCCGCCTCGACGTCCTCGTAGGAGGCCTCGGGCCGGCCGTAGGCGATGTTGTCACGGATCGTGCCAGTGAAAAGAAAGGCCTCCTGGGGCACATAGCCGAGCTGGCGGCGGTACTCGTGCAGGTCCAGTGAGCGCACGTCCAGGCCATCGGACAGTACCCGACCCTCGTCGGGATCGTAGAAACGGGCGAGCAGTTTCATGACCGTCGACTTGCCGGCACCGGTCTCGCCGACCAGCGCCAAGGTCTCACCGGGGCGGATCTCGAGGTCAACGCCCTTCAGCGCCTGGGGCGGCGGGCGCCGGCGGGCATCTTCGCTCACGAGGAGCTTAGGGTCGGCGGGGCCGCTCCGGGCTGGACCCGCCTCCGACCCGGCTCGCTTGAAGGCGGACGGGTAGGCGAAGCTCACGGCTTCGAGGTCCAACTCGCCCCTTATGCGGCCGGGCTCGACCGCATCGGGAGCCTCGGGCGTGAGGGTGTCGAGCGACATGAGATCAGCGATGCGGCGGACCGAGACACGGGTCTGCTGCCAGGAGTCGAAGACCTGGGACAGCTGCTGGATCGGCGCGAAGAACAAGTCGATATAGAGCACGAAAGCGATCAGGGCACCGGTGGTGAGATGGCCGCTGGCAACGAGGCCCGCCCCCACGCCGAGCACGAGGGCGTCGGCGACGTCGCCGAGGAAGGCCACGAACGGGAAGTAGGTGGCAACGAGACGCTGGGCCGCCACCCGGGCTTGCAAGTATTGCTGGCCGAGGTGACGAAATCGCTGCGTGGCGAGATCCTCGTGCACGAACGCCTGCGACTCCCGGACTCCCGACAGGCTCTCCTGGAAGTCCGCGTTGACGACGGCGATGCGCTCGCGGGCCTGGTCGTAGGTGCGAGCCGCTTTGCGGCGGAACACGACCGTGGCGAAGGCGAGCGGGACGATCACGCTCAAGGTGACAAGGGCGAGGTGCGCGTTCAGCACGAACAGGGCGACGCCGACCCCGACGAAAGTGCACATGGAGACGAGAGCGGAGAGGAGCCCGTTCTCTATCAGGGATTCGAACTGGTCGACGTCGGTCGTCATCCGGGTCATGATCCGGCCGACCATCTCGCGCTCGTAATAGTCGAGGGACAGGCGCTGCAATTGAGCCCAGATGCGGATGCGCAGCGACAACATGATCCGCTGGGCTGTACGCCCGGTCACGAAGGTCGATCCGATCTCGTCGATCATGTCTGCGAGGGTGACGAAAAGGTAGATCGCAGACGCGGCCATCACGACGGCCACCGAGCCGGTGGCGACACCCTTGTCGATGCCCTCTTTCACCAGCACGGGGCCGGCGAGGGACGCCAGCGCGTCGAGGGCGACCAGCAAGAGCCCGAGCCCGAGCGGCCGGCGGTACTCACTCAAGAGCTTGCGAAGGCTGAAATGGCGTTCACGGCGGGCCTCGGTCTCGACCTCAACGCGGGGGAAGTCGCGCACTGGCTTGAGGGCGGCGACGCGGGCCAGGAGCTCGGGAGTCGGGGCCAAGTTGAGGCGCCACCCGCCTCCTGTGCGCAAGCCCGGTCCCATGCTCGGCACTCCTGCGCTGCGGTAAGCGGTGGCACTGGCGGTGCGGGCCTGCGGCGGAGGAACGGGAGCAAGAGGGCTGATAGTGGCGAGCAGCTCGATGCGATCGCCGAGCGCCTCCGCCGCCTCCTCTTCCAGCCCGGAAAGCAGCGAACGGTAGACGGCGCTCTTGTCGGCGAGCTCCTCGTGCGTGCCAATCTCGACGACCCGACCCCCGTCCACGACGGCGATCCGATCGGCCAGGTGCAAACTCGAGCGCCGGTGGGCGACGAGCAGAGTCGTGCGACCCTGCATGATCCGGCGCAAGGAGGAGTGGATGCGCTCTTCCACATTGGCGTCGACCGCGCTCGTGGCGTCGTCGAGGATCAATATGCGTGGGTCGGACAGGATCGCCCGGGCAAGGGCGACGCGCTGGCGCTGGCCGCCGGAAAGAGTGAGCCCTCTCTCTCCGACGACGGTGTCGTAGCCACGAGGGAGCTCTCCGATGAAATCGTGCGCCTCCGCCGCCCGTGCGGCGGCCTCGATCTGTTCGAATGTGGCGTCTGGCTTGCCATAAGCAATGTTCGCCCTCACGGTGTCGGAGAAGAGGAAGCACTCCTCGAACACGACGCCGATCTGGCGGCGCAACGACGCCAGCGTTACCTCGCGGACGTCGTGCCCGTCGATGCGCACCGCGCCCGCGGTCACGTCATAGAAACGTGGCGCCAGGTTCGCCACAGTCGACTTCCCGCTTCCGCTCGGGCCGACGAGAGCCACTGTCTCGCCCGGCTCGATCCGTAGGCTGAGCTCGCTCAGCACCGGAGCGCCGTCGTCATAGGAGAAACCGACGTTGTCGAAGACGACCTCACCCACGATCGGCGGCAGCTCGACGGCACCGGGAGCATCGACGATCGCCGAGGGCATGTCGAGAAGCTGGAAGATGCGCTCGACGCCGGCGCGGGCCTGCTGGCCTATCGTCAGGATCCCTGCCAGCATGCGGGCGGGCGCCACGAGCTGGGTCAGGTACGTCGAGAAGGCGAGAAAGGTCCCGAGCGAGATCTCGTGGCGGATTGCGAGATAGCCGCCGAGTGCGAGCACGGCGACCTGGCCCAGGCTCGGGACGGCCTCCAACAGGGGCTGGTAGCGCGACTGGAGGCGCACCGCGCGCATCTGGGAGCCATACAGGTTGGTGGCGGCACCCACGACACGGTCAAGCTCGCGGCGCTCTTGCGCGTAGGCCTTCACGACGCGCACCCCGTTCACGTCCTCGTCGACGATCTGGGCGACGTCGCCCTCTTTCTGCTGGCCGTCCCAGGTGGCGGGGAAGACCCGCCACCGCATCCGGTAGGAGATGAAGAGCAGGGTCGGGGCCACGAGAACGCTCACGACGGCGAGGAGCGGGGAGAGATAGATCATCACCGCGAGCGACAGGACCAGCATGAGGATGTTGCCGCTCATGATCGGCAGGAAGCTGAGGAGGCCTTGCACGAGCATCGAGTCGGAATTCGCCCGCGAGACGAGCTGGCCGGTCGGCATGCGGTCGAGGTTGGCGAAATCGAGCCGTTGCAAGTGCGCCTGCATGGCGTTGCGCAGGTCGTACTGGACATCGAGGGCGACGCGGCCGCCACGGTAACGGCGGAAGTAGGCACCGACGAAGGTCACGACGCCCAGGCCGAGCAGCGCCACCAGCCACGGCGCCAGAGGTGAGGTGTGCCTCAGGATGACGTTGTCGACGATCTGACGTTCGATGAGCGGCACGATCACCTGGGCGACGCTTCCGACGATGGCGCCGGCGAAGGCGATGAGGAGATTGCGCTTGTGCACGAGCACATAACCGCCGAGGCGCCGTACCCAGCCTCCGCGCTGTCCAGCCGCCTGGCCTCCGGACGCCTGGCCGGGCTCGGCCTTGGCAGCGGTCGTCACGATCTTCGTGAAGCTCACTTACGCCGTTCCGCCGCTGCCTGGTCGATCGCCGACCCGAGCGCGAGCAGGGCGTCGATCAACTCGTCTCGTCGACCTGTCCTCTCGGCGAGATCCTCGAGAGCCGTCGTCATGGCCCGGTGCGCATCCTCGAGCAGCTCCGTGCCCGCCTTGGTGAGGCGGAGCTGGACCGCCCGCTGGTCGGCGGCGACTCCGGAGCGGACCAGCAACCCTCGCGCACAAAGCGCCTCGACCGAGGCACTCACAGTGGGCTTACCGAGAGCCAGGCGAGCGGCGACGCGACTGGCGCGCTCGTCACCTGCCGCCACAGCCGCGAGCACGCGGTAGTGGGCGAGGCTCAAGCCGCCCGAGGCCCGCTCCATCACCTTGGACGCCCGCGTGAGTGCCTGGACCGCCTCGACACTGCGGGGATCGGGCGTGGAGGGCACAGGCGTCAGTCTAGGGGCGATAGTTCGATATCCGAACCATCCGGATGGAGGATACGCGAAACGGGCGCCGAGGCGCTTCTAGGGATCGTGAGAGCGAAACGTGTCTCGGTCCTCGCCACGAGCCTCGTCCTCGCGGGTGTTTGCGGCGCCCTCGCGGGCCTGATCGGAGCATGCGGCTCCACGCGGGTGGCGACCCGACCCGGGTCGGCCGAGACCCCCTTTCAGCTGGCCTCGAGCGCCCACCCCAGCTCACCGTCACGAAGCGGGCTCGCACGCAGGGACGCGGCTCTGCTGCTCACCCTCATCCGGCTCCCGCCGGGGTCCGAGCCGGTCACGCACGAGCCGAGCGGTGACGCCGGCCTCTTGAGCTCACCCGGTGAGACCATCGGCGGGAACCTCGTCGACCTGCACCGCTTCTACGTGGTGGCGGAGGTGCCGACGAGCGTGGACGCCTTCGTGCTGAGCCATCGCCCACGGGGGTCCACCAGGGCCGGATACGGCACGGGCGGCGTCTACGGCAACACCGACCAGTGGTTCGTCTCCTACAGCTGGCTTCCCGTAAAGGCGCTTTTCGACAACCGACTCCTGGTCATCTCCATCGCGGCGCTGCCGGACGACCGCAGCGGGGTCCGCGTGGACGCCGAGGTGACCTGGCTACCGGCCAAGCCAGCCGGCGACATCATCCCGACGGGCGCCAAGGTTCTCACCGCCGTCCTCTCGGCGGGTCTGAACCCGGGCGAGGCCGGGCATGCGCCGGTGACGACGACCGACCCTGGGAAGATCGAGGCGATCCGGGACTTCATAAACCGCCTCGGGGTGTTCCCGCCGGGCGCCAGGAGCTGCCCGGCGGACTTCGGCCAGTACCTGACGATCAGCTTCGCCGCGAGCCCGGCGGCGGCGCCCTTCGACGTGGTCGTGGCGGACACCTCGGGCTGCGAGGCGGTGCAGGTGCAGCATCTCGGCCGGAGTGTGCAGCCCGAGCTCTGGGGGCTCGAGCCTCCCCTCGTGCCCTTCGTCGAAGGCGAGCTCGGCTTCTCCTGACGGGCCGGCGCGGCCCGTCCGTGCCCTCGTTACGATCCACTGATCGGCGCCGGAGCCGAGTCTCGAAAAGGGGGGATCGCCGGTGAGCATCGAGAGCACGGGCCGAGAGAGGGCCGGCGGCCTTGGTGACACCTTGGCGGGGCGGTGGCCGTCGCTCCCTGTCGCGGAGTGGGCGCCGACTCGTGACACCCTGCAGCTGTGGACCCAGATCGTCGGCAAGGTCCGCATGGTCAACACGCCCCTCGTCAACCACTGGTGGAACGTGCCCCTCTATGTCACCGCCCGTGGACTGACGACGTCGCTCATCCCCCACCCGCACGGGCCGAGCTTCCAGATCGACTTCGACCTACAGGCACATCAGCTGCAGGTCGTGACCGGCGTCGGTGAGACTCGCTCCATCCCCCTCGAGACGCGCCCGGTCGCCGAGTTCTACGCCGAGCTCATGGCCCGCCTCGACGAGCTTGGCGTCGGCACGCAGATCTGGCCCATGCCGGTCGAGATCGAGGGCGCCATCGCCTTTCCAGACGACCGGGTGCACGCGAGCTATGACCCCGATCAGGCGCACCGTTTCTGGCTGCTCCTGGTCCAGTCCCAAAGGGTGTTCCAGGTCTTCCGCGGTCGCTTCATAGGAAAGGTGAGCCCGATCCATCTCTTCTGGGGAGCCCTGGACCTCGCCGTCACACGCTTTTCGGGACGACCGGCGCCGGCGCACCCGGGAGGGGCGCCCAACTGCGGGCCCGAGGTCATGCTCGAGGCCTATTCCCACGAGGTGAGCAGCTGCGGCTACTGGCCCGGCGGGCAAGGAGAGGGTTACTTCTACTCCTATGCCTACCCTGAGCCGCCCGGCTACCGCGAAGTCGCTGTCAAGCCCGGCGAGGCGTCCTTCAGCGGCGAGCTGGGTGAGTACCTGCTTGCCTATGAGGCCGTGCGCGCCGCGGCCGATCCCGATGCGCTCCTGCTCGATTTCCTCCAGTCGACCTACGAGGCCGCTGCCGACTGCGCCCGCTGGGACCGGCAGGCACTCGAGCGGGAGATATTAGATCGGTGAGTTGTCCTTGCACCTCGATGGCCTGAAGAGAGGGGAGACCGATGGCGACGCAATGCACGCACCTTGACACGGTCGAGGACGTGAAGCCCTCGAGCTGGGGATGTGAGGACTGCCTGCGAACAGGCGGCCAATGGGTGCACCTGCGCCTGTGCATGCACTGCGGTCATGTCGGTTGCTGTGACAACTCCCCGGGCCGACACGCCACCGCCCACTGGCACGAGCACCCGGACCACCCGCTCATTCGCTCCTACGAGCCCGGTGAGGACTGGTGGTGGTGCTACATCGACGAGCTCTTCTTCGAGCTAGAGGGCGCGCCGCCCTCCCCATCCCATCCCTGAGCGCGGCACGTGGTCACCCGGTGCCGGTCACCGGGTCTCAACTCCGATCGGGCCGGGCCGGTAGCTCGGCATCTCCTGGGTGGCGGTGGGGCAGCACCTTTGCGGGAACGGTCCCGAGCCTTCCGGCCTGGTAGTCCTCGAGGGCCTGGATTATCTCGGCCCTGGTGTTCATGACGAACGGGCCGTAGTGCACCACGGGCTCGCCGATCGGTTGGCCACCGAGCAGCAGCACCTCGAGGCTCCCACCGGGACCCTGGGTCGTGTCCGCGGTGAGTGTGAGCGCCTCCCCGGGCCCGTAGACGGCGAGCTGACCCAAGTGGAGCGGGCGGCGTTCGCCGCCGACGCTTCCGTTTCCGGCCAGGGCATAGGCAAGAGCGTTGAAATCGGCCCGCCAGGGCAGGCGAACGCGGGCACCCGGGCTGATGGTGGCGTGCACCATGACGATCGGCGTGAACGTGGAGCCAGGACCTACCTGGCCGCCCAGGTCACCGGCGATAAGCCGCAGCAGCGCGCCCCCGTCGGTGGTCGTGAGCAGCGCTGCCTCGCTCCCGCGAATGTCCTGATAACGAGGGGGGTTCCACTTGTTGGCGCTCGGGAGGTTGACCCAGAGCTGGATCCCGTGGAACAAGCCACCGCTTATGACGAGCTCCTCTGGCGGCGCCTCGATGTGCAGGATCCCCGCACCGGCGGTCATCCACTGGGTGTCGCCGTTTGTGATGCGGCCTCCGCCACCGTTCGAGTCCTGGTGATCGAAGGTGCCATCGATGACGTAGGTGACGGTCTCGAAACCGCGATGCGGGTGCCACGGCGTCCCTTTCGGCTCCCCCGGGGCGTAGTCGACCTCTCCCATCTGGTCCATCCCGATGAAAGGGTCGAGCTCGCTCGTGCTGACGCCTGCAAAGGCACGCCTGACGGGGAAGCCCTCCCCTTCGAGCCCCGCCGGGGCTGTCGTGACTGACCTGACCGGCCGTTCGCGGACTGCGACCGGATCGGGGGCCGAGACTCGCGGCAGGGTCAGTAAGTTCTCAACCGTCACTGCCGGCATCGGCATCTCCTTCGCTGGTTCCCAAGGCGACACGGTCAACAATAGTTGCGCGTGCAACATTCCCCTTCGGATCCAGCTTCTCGTGACGAGGCGCGTGCGCAGTCTCGGCCAGAGGTCGGAGTGGTCGCCGCGGGCTGTCCTTCCATGCGCATGGACAGGACGCGAAGCTCGCCTCCCTAGACTGAGGTGAAGTGGGGACCGAAGCAGAGGGGAAAATGGGCAACCCTCGGCCTGGCGTACTCCGCATGGCTCTGCAGGAGTACCTCAGCGGTGGCGATGTCGAACCCGCAGTACGCCCTGAGGTTGCGGCCTCATGGCATCGGTCGCTGACATCCGATCTCTCGCCCGACCGGCTCGAAGTGCCGTATGACCCTGAGTCGGGCGACAACGGTCGCCTCCTGCAGGCCGCTCGGCCCGTCCTCGAACGGATGGCCGAGGATCTCGAATCCGTCTCGATGAGTGTTGTCCTCGCGGACCCGAGCGGTCGTATCCTCGACCGCTCAGTCGCAGACGCCAAGCTGCGCGGACAGCTGGACAGCGTCAACCTGGCGCCCGGATTCCGCTACGGCGAGGATGATGTGGGCACCAATGCTCTGGGGATTTCCCTCCTGAAGAACAGGCCGGTCATCATTGCGGGCGACGAGCACTTTGTAGACGCCCTCACCCTTATGACCTGCGCCGCAGCGCCCATTATCGATCCGGCCACCGAGGTTGTCCTCGGTGCCGTCGATCTGACCGGTCCCAAAGGAGCGTCGGACGCCTTGATGCTTGCGCTCGCCAGACAGGCGGCTCGCAGCATCGCAGAACGGGTGCTCGACAAAGCGACGGTGGCCGACCGTTCGCTCCTCGAGTATTTCGTGCGCGAGCGTCGAAGGGCACGCGGGCCGATCGTGGCGATCAACGAACGCGAGATGATCACCAATGCGGCCGCCGCCCGGATCGTAGGACAAAGCGATCATGGCCTCCTCTGGCAATGGGCCAGCGAAGCACTCGGGGCAGGCAATTCACAGATACGAGACCTGGAGCTCAGCTCCTCGACGTTCTCGGCACGCTGCCAGCCCGTGCACTCGGGCAGCGAACTCGTCGGCGGCATAATCCGTTTCTCCCGGCGGGACCAACACTCCTTGAGCAAGCCCAAGAACAAGCGTCCACGACCCTCTGAGAGGGCGACGATCGGATGGTCGAGCCTGCGCGAGTCGGAGCTCGGGATCGCCCGACTCGTCGTCGAGGGTCTGACCAATCGCGAGATAGCTTCCCGCTTGTTCGTATCCGCCCACACCGTGGACTTCCATCTCCGCCAGATCTACCGCAAGCTCGGCATCTCATCACGTGTCGAGCTCACCAGACGAATCCTCGACCGCGAACACGCTGCTGATCTGAGGTGACGGCCGTCGTCCTCCCCGATTGAAGGTCTCTCTGCTGGCGCGAGGCCCTCAGCCGCTTGGCGATGAAGATCTCGGCTGGTCGCTGAGTGCAGTTACGCTAGGCGCCTATAGCAGCGGTGTCGATGAGGTACTCGGCAACGGACGAGACTTGCTGTTCGTGTCGAGCGAGCACGGTTCTCAACAACTCGTTGGTCCCGCCATCTTGACTCGTCGCGGTCGCCGTGATCGCGTCTTGAGTCCTCCCGATGATGAGCTCGTGCGCCTCCACAAGCCGCGACAGCAGCACGGCAACCTGCTTTTCGCCCTTCGGCGGACCGGCCGTCACGGCCAGCTCCGGGACCGGGAGAGGACCCGTCGCGACGCCTCCGAGCGCCTGCACCCGCTCGACGATGAGATCGATCAACTCGCGCTGCTCGGCGCTGTGCTTGTCGAGGAGGAGCTGCAACTCGCGAGAGGCGTGACCCTTCAGCAGCCAATGGTAGGTCTTGTAGTGGTCGTGGAGGATCATCGAATCGGCAAGTAGTCGGTTGAGCAACTCGCAGCTCAAAGCGCGCGCCGCTCGCCGCTGGGATCGAGAAGAGATGCGGCGCGCCTTAGTCTGCAACCTGGAGGCTCTTTTCGGAAGTGGCTGTTGACTACGTGCTCCTGGGATCCCAGAGGTCGTAGGAGCACGCATGCGGTCGTACTTCGTATCGAGGTCCATGAGGACTCCTTCGTTGGTCTTGACGCCCGGGGGAGGGGTCCAGTCATTTGGAACGTTCCTAGTGTGCGCTCACGAGCTCTCGATGACCCCACGCGACCACGTAAGGAAAGGCCTGCAGTCAGAGATGCGCCCAATGTCCGCCGGCGCAGTAGGTCGAGGACCGCCGGGTACGGGAGCCGCCTTGGTTTCTCAGCCCGGAGACCAGCTAGAAGGGGCGGCCCGAGAACTCTCTCTAGTCGTAGACGATCGAGACTTCCTCATGAAGGAAACGGTTGACCTCGAGAACTTCCTCGTAGTCCGTGGCCACACCGTAAACAGAGTAGATGTACTGAAAGATTCCCTCGTTCGAGTCGACCGGGTCGCCAGGCGACCGATTCAAGAGGACCCTGTTCACCCCAGGACGCTCACCCAGTCGGTCGAGACCTTCGATGCTGACAAAGCGTCGGGCGGAACATGGGGGCTGGGCCAACAAGCACCAACCGATCCTGGTACACGGGACTGGTCCATCCACTACGACCTGCTGACCGAGGGCAGCGCGCATCGACAGCCGCATAATGGAGACGCCGCTTGCCTGGAACAGCATCTCAGGCACTCCTCCACCGATCCTGCCGTTCACCTCGATCACCCGCGGACCGTCCGGGGTCAGCTTGATCTCGGTGTGGAAGCTGCCAGTCTTCACCCCGATCGCGCGCAACGCGGCCGTGGCGACTTGGAGAACGGCCGCCAGCTGATCCGGTGGCAGGTCAGCGGGGATGAAGAAACCCGTCTCCCGGAACGGCTCGGCCAGTGGAAACCGCCCGGTCACGGCCACATGGCTGATCTGGCAGGTGGTCACCAGGCTCTCCACCGAAACGTAGCTGCCGAAACGCGGGCACGGCCCGGTCGGGAGGCTCGGAAGGTACTGCTCGACGAACATGCCCGTTTCTCCGCCGGCCCGGGGCGGGAGCAGGGCGAGTTGACGAACGAGATCGCCGGCATCGGCGACGGTCATTGTGTACCGGCCGCCGCTGCCAATGCGCGGCTTGAGTACCGCCGGGAACTCGACCTCGGCGGCAAGGGCTTCGATCGCAGCAGGATCACGGTCGGCGGGGACCTCCCAACAAAGCGGCGAGGGCAAGCCGGCGCTGCGGAGCGCCTCGCGCTGCAAGATCTTGTCGACAAGGCGTCGGGCCACCTCTGGCGTGTGATAGTCGAGTCCCAGGCTTGCGGCGATCAACGAGAGGGGGACGATGTCGTCGTCGCAGTCGGCCACAACCCCATCGGGCAGATGCTCTCGCACCAACGAGACGATCTCTTCCGGCAACAAGCCCGCAATGTTCTCGACAGTTCCGACCTTGCTCAAGAGCCGGCTGGTGAAGGCGTTCTCGGGAACGCTCTCGTCGACTAGCCAGAGGATCTCGCACAAGCCCGAAGCTGCCTCCGCGATCTGCAACGGCGGCGCCGAACGCAAACCGTGGGGGACCACAAGCAGGGGTTGCCGGTGGTCAACGGTCACAGCAAGGCTCTAGCAGATGAGTCCTCGGAGCACAAAGTCCCGGGACGCCGAGCCCTCGCCGCATCCGCTGAATGGTTTGAGAGTTGTTGTCGCTTCACGCGGCGCCGACAGGGCCCAGTGATGGCACCGGCAATACCGGAGGCGCGGACCCCCCCAACCTCGGCTCGGTCGCCAATGATGTCGAGCTCATCGTCTTGCCCATTCGAAACGCCTCGATAGCACCGTCGGCCGCCCCGCAAGCAGCCCGCCATCGACCTGAATCGTCGCACCGTTTACATAGGCAGCGTCGTCTGAGCACAGCCAAAGCACAACCGGGGCGACGTCGTTCGGTAGACCCGTCCGGCGCAGCGGGATCGTGCTGATCACGCGTTCGCGAACGTCCGGATCGGACAGGTACTTGCGATTGAGATCAGTTTCGATCCATCCGGGCTGAACGACGTTCGTCCTCACGCCCAGCGGCCCCCATTCCCAGGCCATGCCCATAGCTAGCATCTGCACTCCTGCCTTCGAGGCGGAGTACGGTACCTGCCCGTCATAAGCGTCCTCGGCTCCGGGCGAACCGATCACGACGATCGCGCCGCCCCCCTGGGCAACCATCTGCCGCGCAGCCGGCTGGCCGCAGTGGAACAAACCCCACTCGTTCACACGCTGCGTCTGCTCCCACGTCTCCTGGGTCATCTCGAGCAGGGGAACGATCGGACTGATCGCGGAGTTGTTGACGAGCACATCAAGGCGGCCGTGGCGCTCGACGATCTCGGCAATCAGCGCCAGCGCGGCAGAAGGGTCACCTACGTCGGCGACTGCGGTCTCGGCGGACCCGCCGGTGCCGGTGATCGCTTCCACCGTCTCGGCCGCTCGCTCCTCCGTCCGGCTGTTGACGAGAACGAGCGCGCCCTGCCCGGCGAAGGCGAGTGCGATCCCGCGCCCGATGCCGCGACTGGCGCCCGTCACAAGGACAACCTTCTCGGCGAGGGATTCATAGCGAAGCGCCGTCATCGGAAGAGACCTCCCCGCGCATCGTAGCCAGCGCCGAGGAACTGCTGCGCCTTGGACCTGAGCGACGCTGCGGGTTCGCCCTCGCCAAATACCGTCATGCACCGCCAACTGCGCGCCTTACCGGGCTGAGGCATCGGTGTTTCTCTGGCTCAACTCCTCACCCGCTCGGGTATCTCACGCCTTGCTTCCGAGCTGTCTCCATGTACATCATTCTCAGGTGGACCAGGTCGGTCACTTCTTGATCGTGGTTTGGTCCGCTGGCGGAAACGTTGTGCCGGTCGCAGGTCTCGCCCGTGTCCTGTCGAATCGCGGGCACGCCGTACGCGTCCTCGGACCTCCGGTCCTCGAGAAGAGGTTCGAGCAGGCAGGCTGCACTTTTCATCCGTTTCAGCGAGCTCGCGAGCCCAGCCGGATCGAGGAGGAAGTGTTTGAGGACGACCTCCTTGGTTGGGCACGGTTCGTATCAGGGTCACGCCTGGCCGACGATGTAATGGCCGAACTGGACCGAGAGGCCGTCGACGTTGTGCTCGTCGACGCCTCTCTTTCCGCTGCTCTTGCTGCCGCCGAGAAAGCAGGCGCTCCTACGGCGGCGCTCGTGCATGTCCTCTACCAACCTTGTGTCGAGGGTCCGACGGCAACGCTCTGGGACTCGACACGTCCGTTCGTGGACGCTACGCGTAGGCGCCTTGGGCTGTCCCCGCTTGATTCGGCGTTGCCACTTCTGTCAACGCTGTGGAGTCGAGTCTCCCTCGTCCTAGCCTGCGTTCCGGAGCCGTTTGACTACCCGTTGTCGAACATGGTGACCAATCTTCGTTATGTAGGGCCAATCTTTGAAGATGGTCCTGTCGACTCGCCGCAATCCGGTGACTCGCGAGTACTCGTAAGTTTCGGTACCACGAACATGCGCCAAGGGCAGGTACTGCAACGAGTGCTCGACGCCCTCGAGTTTCTCGACTCGGAGGTGCTCTGTACGCTCGGAGGGGTTTCGCTAGGCGAACTACATCCTCCTGATAATGCGAAGATCCGGAACTGGGTGCCCCATATGGCAGTTCTTTCCCGTACGTCGGCAGTGATCACACACGCCGGGTTGAGCACGGTCATGAGCGCTCTGGCCAACGGGGTCCCACTCGTGTGCATGCCGATGGGACGGGACCAGCTGTGGAACGCAGATCGGGTCGCTGCGTTAGGTGTGGGTTGCCACATCTCGGCCGAATCGTCGGTCGACGCGATCAGAGCAGCAGTCACAGACGTACTCGAAGATTCCAACTTCCGTCACAAGGCACGACGAATGGCTGAGGTTATAGCCGAATATGGCAACGGCATGAAAGCCGCATCCGAGGTCGAGGCGCTGTTGTAAGTCACACTTGGCTGAGACTGATACGCCAGTCGTGCGAGTGCGACTGGCGCGAGGTGCTCTGAGCGTCTCCGGACGACAAGATCCCAGATCGGCGGAACCGGAAGACGCCGTTGCCGACCGTTCGTCCACTGTGCTCGTCGCCGTCGAAGGCGTGAAACAGTCGCAGTCCAGCACCGTCTCAAACCTGCGCCCCAGCGCTCCGGCCGGAACGCGTCAGCCGCAGCGAACTCCACCGCAATCCCGCGGTCGTCGGCCTTCGCTCGGCCGATCGCCAGTGTCGTCTCAGCCACGTCTAGGTCCCAAAAGCGACAATCCCGGCGAGGCGACGCGAAGAGCATTCTCGCCGGTCCCGCAACGGCATCGGACACCGCACGGCGGCCGGCGACGTCACTCGCACCTGTGGGAAGCGCGTCGAACGTTCGCGTATGCTCTCCCTTACGGGTTGCGCGTGACGGTTATGGACAGAGCATGGAGTATCGTCCCTCGTTGAAATGCAAAAGCCCTGGTGGAGAGGTGCGAGAGCGGCCGAATCGGACTCACTGCTAATGAGTTGACCTGGGAGACCGGGTCCGAGGGTTCAAATCCCTCCCTCTCCGCTCGATCGGTAGTGGATGACGCTTGTTCGAACCAGAAACGACCTGAGTTCCCCATTGTGCTACCGAGTCAGCTTCTGGCGCCGACCGATCGCAGACACACCGAGCCGTCTGATCGGTGTCCGCCGGCGGACCTGGCGCGACGCGTCTCGAGAACCCAGATGGATCAATCTGAGCTGCTAGGCGGCTGCTCAAGCGTGCCTGAGTTCGTCCTCCGTCGACTCTCGGCGACGCCCAGTGCGACGAAACAAGGCGGCGCCGAGAGCATGAAAGCTCGGATAGTCGGGGAAGCCTCTATAGACAAAGACCACCGTACGCTCGCCGCGCCCTACGTGCACCCTGATGAGGGCGAGCGGGAAGCTGAGGTGCTACCGGCCCTCCACGGTGGCGGCGACGAGGACTCGCGCCATCCAAGCGAGGAGCTCGATCGCCTCGTCACGAGGTAGCTCTGCCATGTCAGTTGTCCAGACGACGGCGTCAGATCCGAACAGCGGGATGAGAGCGGACGCGAGACGCTCGCGTGCGCCTGGCGGGACATCACTGGGCAATCCTTCGAGTAGTGCGCCGATCCAGCGGCCTCGGTTGGTGAGGCCCCTGCGGGGCTTCACTTCCTCTCGTTCGGGTGCGAGCGAGAGGCGCAGCATCGTGCGCAGCTCGGTCTCGTGATCGAAAGCCCACATTGCTGTCGCACGCACGAGGTCCGCGGCCCTGGCACCGAGCTCGTCGAGCGACGCGACCCCACCGGGCGCCCAGTCGGCGTCCTCGAGAGGGTCATCAGCGAGAGACATCGTCGCGTGCAGCACCACGGCGTCATTGTTCGGGAAGTACCGGTAGGCGGTTGCCCGCGACACGCCGGCGAGCTCAGCCGCGGCGGGCACGGTGAGCGGGCCTCCGGTGCGCAAGAGCTCTCGGGCGGCCTCCCTCAGCAGGCGCATGGTGCGTTTTCTAGGACCAGACAGTGTCCCGGTATCGCGTGAACGTTCCATCAGCTTGCTCCTTGACACGCAGGGTCCTCAGGCGCATGATACTCAATGTCTCATTGTGAGACAATGTATCTTAAACACGTCGGAACCAATCAACAGGGGGGCATCGTGACCACCGCTACCGAAGCATTCCCGTCTAGCCGCACAGTTCCGATGGTGGCCGGACTCCACCATCTCGGTCTCACGGTCCGGGACATCGGCGCGAGTGAGACTTGGTACACCGAGGTTCTGGGCCTGGTCCGAGCCTTCGTCGAACCACACGGGACTGGCGACGGCTACGCCGTCGTGATGACACATCCCGGCACCGGCCTGTTCGTAGGCCTCGACCACCATCCCGACGCTGACCGGCAAATGTTCAGCCCTCGGCGCACCGGACTCGACCACCTGGCGCTTCAAGTCGAAAGTCGGGAGGCAATCGACGAGTGGATCACCCACCTCGAAGAAGTTGGCGTCGAGCACGAAACACTGTTCGAGGGCATCGAGCCGGCGCCGCACGCCCTGGTCGTGTTCCGCGACCCCGACGGAATCCCGATCGAGCTGTTCTGGTTCGGCGGCTGAGATGACCGATCTGTTGCTCTTGCCACTTCGGGACGGGGCCCGGCCGCTTACCAGCACCGAGCTCCCGCACAGCCAACTAGACCAGCAACCCTGCGATAGCCGGTATGTGGACGCCATTCTTGTCGAGGCGCTGACCTGGCGATCCGTGCTCGGACAGCCATCCGCGATCTCGGTGGAGGGCGCCCGTGCCCTCGCGTTGGACAGCAGCGCCGCGGATGGGCCAGCCGAGGCGTTCTTGGTTGGGTACGAGTTCTGCCACGTGCATGGGCAAGGTGACCTCAGCCTGCACGCCGCTTTGCCGCTGCCAGTAGCCGCCGCTGCCGAGCGCGCAGGATGGGCCGAACCCCACTACCTCGTGCAGACCGGCCAAGCGCCCGCGACGATCGTCATGCTTTACGCCCCCCGCAACGAACCCGAGCATGACGTCGTCCTGCGACTGGTCCGCGTCTCCTACGAGTTCGCCCTCGCGGGAGAGGCCAGCGCGTTGACAGTTCCTTACGAGCGTCCATCTGCGTAAGGGAAAGAACTATGCCCATCTTGGTCGTACGGCCCAACGACGGCGAGCAGTCAGGCGGCGGGCCGATCCGCTGCCGAATTATTGAGGATGGCACGAACACCCAGCATCGGCTGGGCATCATCGAGGCCGTGGTGCCGTCGAACTCGGTTAGCCCGCCTCAGCATCTTCACCGTGAGCACGACGAGGTCTTCATCGTGACCGACGGCAGGCTTAGATTCAGCACGGGAGCCGACATCTTCGACGTCGAAGCAGGATCGTGCGTCACGGTGTCCGCGGGTACGTCGCACACCTTCTGCAACCCCTTCGGTGAACCCGCCAAGTTCATTTGCACGCTCACTCCCGGCCTTTATGTCGAGTACTTCCGTGATCTGAGCAAGCTCCCCGTCGATGAGCAGGGAATGCTCAACCCCGCCGACATCGGCCAAACGATGGCAAAGTACGCCACCGAAGTAGTTCGGTGACGGCGCAATCCACCTACTGGGTCTACAACTCTGTAGTTCCGGGAATCGCGTGGCTGCGCCTGTCAAAGGAGGTTCTTGATCAGCCGTCTCACCTGATCCCAGGCAGTAAGAGCACCCTCCAGATCGTCGAGGCCGACGCGGCCTGACCGTGGCGTTCAGCGAGGTGGTAGGCGATGGTGGACGCACCGGCGTCGAGCCCCTCCTCGGCGAGGAACTTGCGCAGCTCCACGATCTCGTCCTCGAGGGCGACTGCCAGCTTGCTCGGAGAAGCGCCGGTCCTGGTGTGAGCAGCGACCGTCTCGTGCCAAGAGGACTGCGACGACCCACTTGGCGCCGCCTACGACCTCTTCCTCGCCAAGCTCGGCCTCCGGCCCGATGGCGCGCCCGTGGTCCTCCGGACCCCCGACCGGCTCGTGATCCACTCGCGGAATTTTTGCCCCACCCTCGAGGCGTGCAAGCTGCTCCGGCTCGACATCCGCGTCGTTTGCCGAGCGGTGACCGAGAGGCCTGCGGACGTGCTGGTCAAGCACATCGACCCACGGCTGACGTTCAGCCGCGACTACGGGCAGCTTCGGCCCTATGCGGACGCCTGCAAGGAGATCATCGCGATCGCTCCCTAAGCGCTAGACCGAAGTTTCTCAATAGCTCCTCGCGGGACCAGGATGGATAGTCGGGGACTGCGAGCGTCTCGATCTTCGTTGTTTAGGGCTCTGACTAGGACAAACTGCCTCGGGGAGAGCGCCGCCAAGAGGCTTCGACGAGGCGGACGAAGGTGGGAGGCGGGTCCGAAAGTGCCCGCATGCTCTCCGCTCGCTGTTGTCAAGTCGCGCGACGGGCGCTATTTCCAGCGCGACACTGCGCAGGCTCAACAGGTCAACGCAAAACAGTACGTGGGGAGTTCTTGAGCGATCTCGCCACACCGCCCCCGCATGCGACGAGCGCAGCAAGAAGGCCCAGGTAGGCACCTAGACCGGGCGCCACGGTCACGTAGCTGGACGGCGTGCCGCTATAGGGCTGGCTCAAGAAGGCCGCGACGACGAGAACGAGATTGGTCACCGTCAGCGTGAGCAGGATCGGCGTATGCGGCCAGCCCGGAGAAGCCGGTCCCGCCGCGCCCGAGCTGATCGACACGATGACTTCCAGAAGAAGGACGATCGACACGACCAAGATTGCCCAACGCCATCCCCCTGCTCCCTTGCCCACCGCCGAAACCGGGAACGTCAACGGTCCCGTGAGCCCGCCCAAGCCCGTGGCAATCTGGGGGAACAGACGCGAGAACAGAGCTCGCTCGAGCGAGTCGTAGAACTGCACGCCGAGTGAGGTGAGAGTCACGTCGTACCAGCTGAGAAACATCGAGATCAGCACGAGTCCGGTTCCGGCCGCTGCCACGACATCGCTGACCATCCATCTCTCGCTCACGCCACTCGGCAGCCCCGGTCTCGTCATCGGAGACGCGGGCGTCCAAGCCGTTGGCGGAAGAGACGTCCACACTGGGGAGGATCCCGCGGGGTTCGTGGACGCCGGGGACGGCACGATCGGAGCTTGCGGTGCGTTCGCCCTGGCGACTCCGCTGCCGGTGACAAGGAAGTCTCGCGGGCGTACAAACGCCCCACACGCTCGACAAAAGCCGACATCAGGCGGAAGTGGTGCCCCGCACTGCCAGCAGGTCATCGTCACGGTCCTCTCGTATGATCCAGCTCAGCCGACACCGCCCAGGTCATGCGCAGGCGCTGGGCAGGACGATCAGGATCCGGCTCGCTCTGGATGGCCTCGGTCTCAACAGGATTTCTATCGGCTCATCAGAGAGGTGGCTTGACCATGAGCCGCGAGGTCTAGAGTCTGTTGGCGGATCGGATCGCGGCTGGTCGACGTTTGCTCATGGCCGACGTTGGTCATCGCAGCTCAAGTGGAATGCCGATTCACGTTGCGCTCGTAGCTCAATTGGACAGAGCATCTGACTACGGATCAGAAGGTTGGGGATTCGAGTTCCTCCGAGCGCGCTGAATAAGTCCAGGTAAAGGACCATTTCTAGATCTCTGTGTAGCTTTGCTCTAAGCTCGACCCGTCGATAGCCAACAAGAAAGCCAACAAAGCAGTTGGCTGAGGAGGCGACGAGGTTGGCAGGAAGCCTGAGAGCAGTCGAAGGTAGACCAGGTACTTGGCAGCTGCGGGTGTACCTAGGTCGGGATGCCGAGGGGCGCGTACGGCATCGCCACGTCACCTTCAAAGGGTCTCGCCGCCAAGCGGAACGAGAGCTGGCTCGCCTCGTGGCCGAGCAGGATTCACAGCCCGCCGCGATCCCCGAGCAGCCGGCGAATTGGGTACCGGCTACGACCGTCAACGACGCGATCGCCGCCTGGCGCGACAACGGCTGGGATGACCTCTCTCCCAAGACGGCGCGACATTACGAGAGCATCTGGAAGGTTCACATCGCCCCGACGATCGGACGCCGGCGAATCGCCATCCTCGGCACCTACGACGTGGAGCACTACTACCGCTCGCTCAAAGCCGATGGCTTGTCGATGTCGACTGTTCGCCAAATCAAAGCCGTGTTGCACCGCTCCTGCCGACTGGCCCACAAGTGGAGCGCTGGCGTTCTCCCGAACCCGATCGCCGACGCCGACCTACCTACGTGGCGGCTGGAAGAGCAACGAGCAGAGGTGCGCGCGCCCGAGCCGCATGAGGTTCAAGCGCTCCTGACTGCGGCCACAGCAGAGGACCTGCGATTCGGTGTGTTCCTGCGGGTGCTGGCAGCTACGGGCATCCGGCGGGGAGAGGCGTGTGCGCTGCGCTGGAGCGATCTCGACCTTGAGCGAGGTGTCATCACCGTGGACGAGGGGGTGATCGCCGCCAAGGGGGGTGCCGTGGTCAAGGAACCCAAGACCCGAGCCAGTGTCCGAAGCCTCGCATGTGATGAGCGCACCGCTGCCGCTCTGATCGAGCTGCGGGCCGAGCAGGAGCGGATTGCCGCGGCAGCCGAAGAGAGCTTGCTCGACGACTCCTTCGTGTTCTCCGCGTCCCCCGGCGGCACTGTCCCGCCCCACCCTGACTCGATGTCCCACGCCTTGACCCGCATTCGGGATCAAGCGGGCCTTCCGCCTGACATCCACCTTCACTCGCTCCGCCACTTCCATGCCACAGCATTGGACCCGGTGATCAGTGAGGCCCAGAAACAGGCACGCCTGGGCTGGTCGACGGTGCACATGGCGCGCCACTACACCGACGGGGTTCCGGCGGAAGACCGGCGCGCTGCGGAGCACATCGGACGCCTGCTCGGCTGACAGGCGCTTGGCTCCAAGCCGGATGCGACTGCCCGGCCATTTCCATGATGACTGGCGACGGACTACGCCCCGGGGACCCCGAAGAGCCCCCCGCTCTGCTCTCCGGTCTCGTCCACCCCTTCCTCGCGGGCAGTCAGCGGCAACTCGCCGGCAAGGAGGCGCTCGACAGAACGACGGGCGATGCGGATGCGTCCATTGATGGTGAACACAGGCACGGGCAGGTCTCCTCTTCCGATCGCCCGGTAGATCGACGACCGACTTTGGCCAAGCAGGACAGCCGCGTCATCCACGCTCAGGAGCGGTTTGCGGGACCAGCTCTTGTCAGAGTTGGCCATCGGTTTGCTCCATCTCCGACGGCGGGACACTCGGAGCAGTCGTGCGGCGTTCTTCTCGCGCTGCGCGGCGTTCCTCGGTGGTGCGATAGAGGTTGATGCCGCGTCGTCGAGCCACGTCGTCAAGGCTGTGGCGGGCGCGGGCGGCCTCGATGGTGGCGAGGTGCCGGGTTGTTCGCGATGACAACGACGTCAGGCGATCGTCATGGGTGGAGCGGAGTCGAATCATGGCGCGATTGTGCGCCGACCAACTCACAGC
>JBKQMT010000157.1:0-22816 GCA_052146595.1 Acidimicrobiales bacterium | reverse complement strand
TGGTAAGGCTGGTGTCGTCGGTTCGATTCCGACAGGGGGCTCCGCGGCGGCGTAGCTCAGTTGGTAAGAGCACACGGCTCATAATCGTGGGGTCGCCGGTTCGAGTCCGGCCGCCGCTACCGGGAGTTGGAACAGAGGAGCAACAGCGTGGCCAAGAACGAGAAGCGTGTGAAGGTGACGCTCGCCTGCGAGGTGTGCAAGCGCCGGAACTACATCACGATGAAGAACAAGCAGAACGACCGCGAGCGGATCGAGATGAAGAAGTACTGCCAGTTCGACCGGCAGCACACGCTCCACAAGGAGACGCGCTGAAGCGCGAGGCAGACCTCGCCCCTCTCGTCGCGCTCGCCAGGAACGGGGACAGGGTCGCTTTCGAGCACCTCGTGCGTGCCACGTCGGCAGATTGCTACGCCTTGGCGCTGCGTCTCGTCGGCAACGAGCACGACGCCCGCGACGTGCTCCAGGATGCGTACCTGCGCGCCTTTCGCTCCCTGCGCAAGTTCAGGGGCGACTCCGCCTTCGGCACCTGGTTGCACCGCATCACAGTGAACTGCTCCGCGACACTTGTGGCCAAGCGCCGGCGGAGCTGGCATGTCGAGCTGGACGACGATCTCGAGGTGTTCGAGCTGCGCGCCGAGAGCGATCCGGAGACCGCGGCCGGGACGGCGGACGATCACCAGCGTCTCGTCGAGGCGCTCACGGAGCTGCCTGCCCAGATGCGGATGGTCGTCGTGCTCAGGGACGTCTATGACCTTCCCCACGAGGAGATCGCCCGCGAGCTCGGCATCAGCCAGACCGCGGCGAAGGTCCGTCTCCACCGGGCCCGACGGCGGCTGCGCGAGCAGCTGTTCGCGCCGGCCGGGACGCTGGGCGTCTCAGGTCGCTCGAGGCAGCGCAGCAGGGTCCCTGGAGGCGCCCGGGTCGAAGCGGGGATTCGGGGTCGCGCCGGGATCGGCGTGAGGAGCGAGGCGGGGACCGGAGGCTCTTCCCGAGCCGAAGAGGCGGAAAGACATGCAGCCGCGGTTTGACCGGGTCCTGCTCGCCCGCCTGGCGTCCCCGGAATCTGCCCGCGCCGAGGCGCGCCGAGACAGGATCTCCTGTGCCGAAGTAGCCCTGGCCCTGCCCTCGATTCTTGACGGAGGCTCTTCGGCCGACGAGATCGTCGTCGAGCACGTGGGGGAGTGCCTTCGCTGCCAGTCGGAGCTGGCCAAGTATCGCAAGCTGCTCCGACTGCTGAACCAGCTGCGGGCGGCCAGGGTCGAGCCGCCACCTGGCGCCGTGGCCGACGTGCTCGGCGCGCTCGAGGAGGCGGCTCAGCGGCGAGTCATCCGCTCTGCGCTCTCCGGACGCCGCCTCGTCTACGCCGGGGCCCTTGCCGCCCCTGCGGCGGCGATCCTCGCAGTTACCGTCGCCCGCCGCGGCCGCCTGCGGAGGGTCCGGCCCGTGGTGCTATCGTGATGCCGACCCGGGGCGACCGGTGCTCAGTCCAGTGGCGGGCCACGATGCCGGCCCGGAGGGCAGTAGCTCAATTGGTAGAGCACCGGTCTCCAAAACCGGCGGTTGGGGGTTCGAGTCCCTCCTGCCCTGCTCACCGCTGTTTCCAGCCGAGGATTGTTTCGTGAACCGACAGACAAAGCGTCTCCTGCAGCGACAGGGCCAGATTGACGAAGAGGGCGCGCCTGCCGCGGGTACCAGGCGGCCGCCTCCGACGCGCCGCGCCGCGCCCACCCCCGAGCGACCGGGGCTGCCCGAGCGCATCGTCGAGTTCTCCCGCGAAGTCCGCAACGAGATGGCCAAGGTCGCCTGGCCGAACCGGCAAGAAGTCGTGAAGTACACCATCGTCGTCTTCGTTACCCTCGTTTTCATGACCAGCCTCGTCTTTGGCCTCGACGCAGGGTTTGCCAAGGGCGTGCTGTTCCTCTTCGGCCGTTGAGCGACGAAGACAAGCCCGGAGATGATGAAGTGAGCACGATCCACCCTGAGGCCGAGGCCGAGGCCGAGGCCGAGGACGCCTCGTCGCCAGAGCAGGACTCCACCGAGGACACGCCAGAGGCCGAGCCGAGAGCGGCCGGCTACGACGCGCTCGAGTACGAGCTGCCGTCACAGGACGACGACGGGGTCGTGGTGGCCGAGCCGAGCCCCTACGACCGGCCCGGCCAGTGGTATGTCGTTCACACCTACGCCGGCTACGAGAACAAGGTGAAGTCGAACCTCGAGAGCCGGATCTCCTCGATGAACATGGAGGACCGGATCTTCGAGGTCGTGATCCCGATGGAGGAGGTCGCCGAGATCAAGGGCGGCAAGCGCGTGTTCGTGCAGCGGAAGGTCTTTCCCGGCTACCTGTTGTGCCGATGCGAGCTTGACGACGACTCCTGGTCGGTCATCCGTCAGACACCCGGGGTGACGGGCTTCGTGGGTCCGGGCACCAAGCCGACGCCGTTGCCACGCGCGGAGGTCGAAGCCATCCTCCAGGTTCGCCCGGAGGGGATCGAGGGTCAGAAGCACCGCACCAAGCCCCGCCTCGAGCACCAGGTGGGCGACACTGTCCGGGTCAAGGAGGGTCCGTTCGCGGACTTCTCCGGCCAGATCGCGGAAATCAACGAGGACCAGCTCAAGCTCAAGGTGCTCGTCAACATCTTCGGCCGCGAGACCCCGGTCGAGCTCGAATTCAGCCAGGTCGCCAAGCTCTGAGCGCCTGGCGGAGGAAGAAAGAGGAAGAACCTTCATGGCACGTCGCCGCGTCGCCGCCATCGTAAAGATCCAACTGCCAGCGGGAGCGGCCACGCCCGCACCGCCGGTGGGCACGGCCCTCGGACCGCACGGCGTGCAGACGATGGAGTTCTGCAAGCAGTACAACGCCGCCACGGAGAACCAACGGGGCACGATCGTCCCTGTCGAGATAACTATCTACGAGGACCGGTCCTTCACCTTCGTGCTGAAGACGCCGCCGACGACGGTGCTCATCCGCGAAGCAGCCGGTCTCGAGAAGGGGAGCAAGCTGGCCGGGCGCGAGTCGGTAGGCTCGATTACAGACGCCCAGGTCGCCGAGATCGCCTCGAAGAAGATGCCCGACCTCAATGCCAACGATCTCGAAGCCGCTAAGCGTCAGGTGGCGGGCACCGCTCGCTCCATGGGCGTCACCGTCACAAAGTGACGACCGCCTCGCCGTCGAGCGGCGCGCCACATCGAAGGGAGCTCTACAGATGAACAGGGGAAAGCGGTACGCCGAAGCGGTGAAGAGCTACGACCGCGATCGCCTCTTTGCGCCCGTCGAGGCGGTGGAGTTGGTCAAGAGCCTCGCGAAGGCACGTTTCGACGAGACAGTCGAGCTGGCCGCGCGCCTCGGGGTCGACCCCCGGCGCGCCGACCAGATCGTCCGCGGTTCCCTCTCGTTGCCGGCGGGCACCGGGCGGAGCGTGCGAGTAGCGGTCTTCGCCGCCGGTGAGCAGGCGGCCGAGGCGCGTGCCGCAGGCGCCGACATCGTCGGGGCGGACGACCTCGTGCAACGGATCGAGAAAGAGGGCTTTCTTGCCTTCGACGTGGCCATCGCCACACCGGACCTCATGTCTCAAGTCGGACGCCTCGGGCGCGTGCTCGGGCCCCGCGGCCTGATGCCGAACCCGAAGACCGGGACCGTGACGACCGACGTCGCCAAGGCGGTGGGCGAGTACAAGGCCGGGCGCGTCGAGTACCGGACCGACCGAGTCGGCAATGTCCACATCCCGATCGGGAAAGCGTCGTTCGATCGCGCTCAGCTGATCGACAACTACCGAGCAGCGATAGACGAGCTCGTGCGGGCCAAGCCCGCGGCTGCCAAGGGCCGATACCTGCGGTCCGTGACGCTGAGCACGACGATGGGCCCGGGGGTCAAGATCGATCCGGCCCGGGCGCGCCTCACAGACGAGGGGCTCGCAGCGTCCGCCTGAGCGAGCCATGTCGTGGCCGTAGTCCCCCCGGTGCAGGTCGGCTAGGCTTCCCGGGCACACAACCGAATTACTCGCCGTAGATCTCCGGTGCGCCGAAGGGCGCTCAAAGGGTTCCGACCCGCCCGACGAGGCGAAGTGCTGAGCGCTTCTCACGTCCCGCGTGTTGCGAACCTTGCGGAGCGGTGCCCCCCGCAAGGGAGATGTGATCAAAGGAGCGTTCATGGCAGGTCCGAGACCTGAGAAGGTCGCCGTCG
This sequence comes from Acidimicrobiales bacterium, assembly GCA_052146595.1. Taxonomy (GTDB): domain Bacteria; phylum Actinomycetota; class Acidimicrobiia; order Acidimicrobiales; family Bog-793; genus Fen-455. Next base: position 18,636 of record JBKQMT010000157.1, on the reverse strand, counting down.
TTGAGGAGGTGCGGGAGCATCTCGGCAATTCCAGCGCGGCCATCCTCACCGAGTACCGCGGCCTCAAGGTTGCCGACCTGGCAGCCCTGCGCCGCCAGCTGCGGACCGCCGGTGCTGAGTACAAGATCTTCAAGAACACGTTGGTACGTCGCGCGACGACGGGCACGGCCCAGGCCGCGCTCGATCCTCTACTGGAGGGGCCCACGGCGATCGCCTTCGTCCGGGACGATGTCGGGGCGGTCGCGAAGGTGCTTCGGGAGTTCAGCCGGGCGCATCCCGAGCTCATCGTCAAAGGCGGTTTCCTCGGTACCCAGCTGGTCGATGCCCAAGGCGCGAGCGCCCTCGCGGACCTTCCCTCGCGCGAGGCATTGCTCGCCCAACTGGCCGGGGCGATGTCCGCCCCAATGCGGCAGTTCGCAAGCCTGCTGCAGGCGCTGCCACGCGGCTTCGCCTATGCGCTGTCGGGACTGATCGAGAAGCGAGGTGGCGGGAACGCCTCGGCGCCTACCGGGGTCGCCACGGCCGAGCCTGGCGAGGAGCCAGAGGCCAGTGGCACCGCCGAGCCCGCCGCCGCGGCCGAGTCCACTGCGCCAGCCGGGACAGACAGCGCCGAGCCCGCCGCGGCCGAGACCGCTGCACCAGCCGGGACAGACAGCGCCAAGCCCGCCGTCGCAGCCGAGACCGCTGCGCCAGCCGGGACAGACAGCGCCGAGGCTGCCGGGGACTAGGCACGCCGGGCGCGCCTTGGGGCGGTCCGGGCACGGGAATGATCGACAACGATTCGTAAAACAGGAGGAGAGATGGCAGCAACCAAGGAAGAGATTCTCGACGGCATCGCGAACATGACGGTGCTCGAGCTGAGCGAGCTTTTGAAGGAGTTCGAGGAGAAGTTCGGCGTGACCGCGGCGGCTCCGGTGGCAGTGGCCAGTGCGGCCCCGAGCGGCGGCGGCGAGGCGGCGCCGGCCGAGGAGGAGCAGGACGAGTTCGACGTCATCCTGCTCGGCGCCGGCGAGAAGAAGATCCAGGTGATCAAGGAGGTGCGGTCGCTCACGAGCCTTGGGCTGAAAGAGGCGAAGGACCTCGTGGACAGTGCCCCGAAGGCCGTGCTGGAAAAGGTCTCGAAGGAGGACGCCGAGAAGGCCAAGAGCCAGCTCGAGGAAGCTGGCGCCTCCGTCGAGCTCAAGTAGCCCAGCTCGGGGCGGCCGTGTCCTGAGGGCCGAACAGGTCGCTGTCGTCGGCAGCGGCCTGAACATCTTGACCTGGGGGCGCGGTTCCCGTACCCTTCGCGCGGCGACGCTGCTTGCCTGTTGCTCGCGCGTCCCGGCGCGTGTAATATGTACGGTTGCCGTGCCCTCCCGTCAAGTGACCGCTGCACCTCTAGTTCCTTGACGCGCGCCCAAGCATCGCTCAGCCCTGTTTTCCGGTCGATCAGCCCGCGAGGAGTAGACCCTTGCCTTTACGTTCCCGCACCCCGGAGCGTTACTCGTTCGCCAACATCGACGAGGTCTTGCCGCTTCCTGACCTAATCGCCGTCCAGCGCGACTCCTTCGATTGGTTCCTCGAGACCGGCCTTGCCGAGACGTTCAGCGATATCAGCCCGATCGCGGACTTCACGGACCAGTTGAGCCTGAAGCTCGACTTCGACGCGAAGGACCCGGACCTGCGGCCGCCGCCCAAGTTCTCGATCGAGGAATGCAAAGCGAAGGACATCACCTACGCCGCCCCGATCTTCGTCCGGGCGTCGTTCATGAACCGCTCGACGGGCGAGATCAAAGAGCAGACCGTGTTCATGGGTGACTTCCCCATGATGACGAGCCGCGGGACCTTTATCATCAACGGGACCGAACGAGTCGTCGTGAGTCAGCTCGTCCGGTCGCCCGGCGTGATCTTCCAGCCCGGTCGCGACCAGAAGACGATCGTCACCGGGACAATCCACCCCTACCGCGGCGAGTGGATCGAGTTCGACGTCGAGGCGAAGCAGAAGACGAATCGCGAGGTCACTGCCGGCGCCCGAGTCGCCCGCAAGCGGCGCCTGTCCCTCTTCGTGGTGCTGCGCGCCCTCGGATACGAGGACGAAGCGTTCTTGAACCGCTTCGTGCGTCATTTCGACTTCCTCGAAGCGCAGTGGGAACGCGAGCGCGAGCTCATCCCCACCCGCGACGAGGCGCTGCTCGAGATCTACAAGCGGGCGCGTCCCGGTGAGCCCCTCTCGCTCGACGCGGCTCGCGTCTACTTCGAGAACGCCTTCTTCAACCCACGCCGCTACGACCTCACCCGGGTCGGCCGCTACAAGCTGAACCGCAAACTCGGGCCCGAGATCGACCGTATCTCGCAACTCCTGGACATCCCGCTCGAGCACCCGAACGAGCACTCCGGCGTGCTCAGCCCGAGCGAAGTGCTCGCGGCGGCCACCTACATGCTCCACCTCGCGAACGGGGAGCGGGGCTACCGCCTCGACGACCAGGACCATTTCGCCAACCGGCGCATCCGTTCGGTCGGCGAGCTCATCCAGAACCAGGTCCGCATCGGCCTGTCGCGCATGGAGCGTGTCGTGCGCGAGCGCATGACGACCCAGGACGTCGAGGCGATCACGCCCCAGACCCTGATCAACATTCGCCCGGTCGTCGCGGCCATCAAGGAGTTCTTCGGTACGAGCCAGCTGTCGCAATTCATGGACCAGCACAATCCCTTGTCGGGGTTGGCCCACAAGCGCCGCCTCTCCGCGCTCGGCCCCGGCGGGCTGTCGCGCGAGCGCGCCGGTTTCGAGGTCCGCGACGTCCACACCTCCCATTACGGCCGGATGTGCCCCATCGAGACTCCAGAGGGGCCGAACATCGGCCTCATCGGCCACCTTGCCAGCTATGCCCGGGTCAACTCCCACGGCTTCATCGAGACGCCGTACCGCAAGGTGGTGGACAGCAGGGTCACCGACGAGATCGTCTACCTCGCCGCTGACGAGGAGGAGGAGTACGTCATCGCCCAGGCGTCCGCGGCCCTCGATGCCTCCGGGCGCTTCGTCGGCGACCGGGTCCTCGTGCGCCGCGGGCCGCAAGGTGCAGGCGTGCGCGTGGGCGCGACCTCCACCTCCTATGGCACGGCGAGCGAGGTCGACTACGTCCCGCCCTCGGAAGTCGGGCTGATGGACGTTTCCCCCAAGCAGATCCTCTCGGTCTCGACTGCCCTCATTCCCTTCGTCGAGCACGACGACGCCAACCGTGCCCTCATGGGCGCCAACATGCAGAAGCAGGCCGTCCCCCTGCTCGTGCCCGAGGCGCCCTACATCGGCACCGGCGTCGAGGCGCGTGCGGCGCGCGATGCGGGAGAGGTCATCTTGGCGGAGGGGACCGGCAAGGTCGTCGAGGTCGCCGGTGACTACATCATCGTCGAGTACAAGCCAGGCGAGAAGGACAGGTCACGTCAAGAGCTGGGCAGGAAGATCTACCCGGTCGCGAAGTTCCGCCGTTCGAACCAGAACACCTGTGTGAACCAGAAGCCCGTCGTCTCAGAGGGCCAGGAGGTGCGCCGCGACGACGTCCTGGCGGACGGCCCCTCGACTCACAATGGCGAGCTCGCTCTCGGCAAGAACCTGCTCGTGGCCTTCATGCCATGGGAGGGCTACAACTACGAGGACGCCATCATCTTGTCCGAGCGGTTGGTCCGCGACGACGTGCTGACGTCGATCCACATCGAGGAGCACGAGGTCGACGCCCGCGACACCAAGCTCGGTGCCGAGGAGATCACCCGGGACATTCCGAATCTCTCCGACGACATCCTGGCCGACCTCGACGAGCGCGGGATCATCCGCATCGGGGCCGAGGTCGACGCGGGCGACATCCTCGTCGGCAAGGTCACCCCAAAGGGCGAGACCGAGCTCACCCCCGAAGAGAGGCTGCTGAGGGCGATCTTCGGTGAGAAGGCACGTGACGTTCGAGACACGAGCCTCAAGGTTCCTCACGGCGAGTCCGGCAAGGTCATCGACGTGCGGGTGTTCTCCCGCGACGACTCCCATGAGCTGCCACCGGGCGTGAACCAGCTCGTGCGGGTCTATGTGGCCCAGAAGCGCAAGATCTCCGAAGGCGACAAGCTCGCCGGCCGCCACGGCAACAAGGGTGTCATCTCGAAGATCCTGCCGATCGCGGACATGCCGCACCTCGCCGACGGCACTCCGGTCGACATCATCTTGAACCCGCTCGGTGTCCCGAGCCGGATGAACGTCGGCCAGGTGCTGGAGGCACACCTCGGCTACGCGGCGAGATGGGGTTGGCAAGGCGCCGGCAAGAACGTGCTCTCCAGCAACATCGTGCGCGGCACCGAGACCAAGACTCGGCCGAGCACGGACCCGGCGATCTGGGTGTCGACGCCGGTCTTCGACGGTGCGCACTGGGACGAGAAGGAAGAGGCTGGCCGCCACGCGACGATCCAGGAGCTCTTCGAGAACCTGCTTCCCGACGGCGTCGACCCGGTTGCCGAGAAGATGATCGGCACGGACGGCAAGGTGACCTTGTACAACGGGCGCACGGGCGAGCCGTACGACAACACCGTGTGCGTCGGTTATGTCTACATCCTGAAGCTGGCGCACCTTGTCGACGACAAGATCCATGCCCGCTCGACGGGCCCGTACTCCATGATCACCCAGCAACCCCTGGGCGGGAAGGCCCAATTCGGCGGCCAGCGCTTCGGTGAGATGGAGGTCTGGGCGCTCGAGGCCTACGGCGCCGCCTACGCACTGCAGGAACTGCTCACCATCAAGTCAGACGATGTCCTCGGCCGCGTGAAGGTCTACGAGGCCATCGTGAAGGGCGAGAACATCCCCGAGCCCGGCATCCCCGAGAGCTTCAAGGTGCTCATAAAGGAGATGCAATCCCTTTGCCTGGACGTCGAGGTGCTCTCGACCACCGGCGAGGAGATCGAGATGCGCGAATTGGACGAGGACGTTTACCGGACCGCCGAGGAGCTCGGGATCGACATCAGTCGCCCCGAGCGAGGGTCCGACGAGGAGGACGCGCGCCGCGCCGCGGAGAGGAGTTTCTAGGTGCTCGACGTCAACGATTTCGACCAGCTTCGGATAGGGCTCGCCACAGCAGACGACATCCGGACCTGGTCACACGGCGAGGTCCGCAAGCCCGAGACGATCAACTACCGGACGCTGCGTCCCGAGAAGGACGGCTTGTTCTGCGAGAAGATCTTCGGGCCGACCAAGGACTGGGAGTGCTACTGCGGCAAGTACAAGCGCGTCCGGTTCCGCGGCATCATCTGCGAGCGCTGTGGCGTAGAGGTCACTCGCTCGAAGGTGCGCCGCGAGCGGATGGGCCACATCGAGCTCGCCGCCTCGGTAGTACATATCTGGTACCTCCGCGGAACGCGGTCGTGGCTCGCCTACCTGCTCATGGGCACCGAGGCCCGCGAGGAGCTAAAGGCCAAGCAGCTCGAGAAGGTTATCTACTTCGCTGCCTACCTCGTCACCCACGTGGACGAGGAGCGCCGTCACGCCGATCTGCCCAATCTCGAGGCGGAGCTCAACGCCGAGATCGGCGAGATCGAGCGCGCCCGCGACCTCGAGGCCGAGCGCCGCCTGTCCGAGCTCGAGCGCGAGCTCGCCGAGCTCGAGAGCGCAGGTGCCAAGGATGCCGAGATCCGTGCCCGCCAGCGGGCAGTCGAGAAGGAGATCACTGGCGTTCGCGAACGGGCGAACGAAGAGATCGTCCTTGCGCGTCGAGCCTTCGACGAGATCGCCGGGCTTCACGGACGCAAGATCATCGAGGACGAGCTCTTGTGGCGCGAGCTGCGCGGTCGCTACGGCGACTACTTCGAGGGCGGCATGGGAGCCGAGGCGATCGCCCGGCTGATCGACCGCCTCGATCTCGACGAGGAGGAGCTCAAGCTCCGCGAGGCCATCGAGCCCACCGACGGCCGGCGACCCCTCTCGGCCCAACGCAAGCAGAAGGCCATCAAGCGTCTCAAGATCGTCTCCGCCTTCAACCGCCGCGACGAGTCCGGCAGGCGGATCAACGATCCACGGGCGATGATCCTCGATGCCGTGCCGGTCATCCCGCCGGACCTGCGTCCTATGGTGCAGCTGGACGGTGGCCGCTTCGCGACCTCGGACCTCAATGACCTCTACCGGCGCGTCATCAACCGCAACAACCGCCTGAAGCGCCTCTTGGATCTCGGCGCGCCAGAGATCATCATCAACAACGAGAAGCGCATGCTGCAGGAGGCCGTCGACGCCCTGTTCGACAATGGACGACGGGGCCGGCCGGTGACCGGACCCGGTAACCGGCCCTTGAAGAGCCTGTCCGACATGTTGAAGGGCAAGCAGGGCCGCTTCCGCCAGAACCTTCTCGGCAAGCGGGTCGACTACTCGGGCCGCTCGGTCATCGTCGTCGGCCCGACGCTGAAGCTCCACCAGTGCGGGCTGCCCAAGCTGATGGCCCTGGAGCTCTTCAAGCCCTTCGTGATGAAGCGGCTCGTCGACACCGAGATAGCCCAGAACATCAAGTCCGCGAAGCGGATGGTCGAGCGGAGGCGGATCCAGGTCTGGGACGTCCTCGACGAGGTGATCAAGGAGCACCCCGTCTTCTTGAACCGGGCGCCCACCTTGCACCGCCTCGGGATCCAGGCCTTCGAGCCGATCCTTGTCGAAGGCAAAGCGATCCAGATCCACCCGCTCGTCTGCACCGCTTTCAACGCGGACTTCGACGGTGACCAGATGGCCGTGCACCTCCCGCTCTCGGCCGAGGCCCAGGCCGAAGCCCGCGTGCTGATGCTCTCGGCGAACAACATCCTCTCGCCGGCGACCGGCCGCCCGATCACCGTGCCCGGCCAGGACATGGTCTTCGGCACCTACTACCTGACGCTCATGGTCGAGGGAGCCAAGGGTGAGGGCCGCGTGTTTCGCCGCCTGTACGACGTTGAGCAGGCGTGGGAGAACGGGGACGTGGCCCTTCACGCCAAGATCCGGCTTCGCCCCGGCCCGGACGGTTACGAGCTCCCGCTTCGCGGAGTTCGCCACGGCGAGACGGCCGAGATCGTCGAGCCCGAAGAGCTCGAGACGACGCCCGGGCGGCTGTTCTTCAACCAGGCGCTCCCTGCCGGGTTCGGGTACGTGAACGACGTCATCGGCAAGCGCGCCACGTCGTTGGCGACGATTGTCGAGCAGATAGCGGCTCATTACTCGAAGGTTCTCGTCGCCGAGAGCCTCGACCGGATCAAGGACCTGGGCTTCCGGTTCGCGACACGGTCGGGGTTGACGATCTCGATCGACGACGTGAAGACGCCGCCGGACAAGCAGACCATCCTCGACCGTTACGAGAAAGAGGCCGAGAAGGCCGAGACCCAGTTCCGCCGGGGGATCATCACCGACGACGAGCGCCGGCAGAAGGAGATCGAGATCTGGACCTCGGCGAACTCCGAGGTCGGCCGCGCCATGGAGAAGACGCTCGCGACGATCGCCTTCAACCCGCTCGACATGATGGTGGACTCGGGTGCACGAGGCAACCCACAGCAGGTTCGTCAGATCGCCGGCATGAAGGGGCTTGTGTCCAACCCGCGCGGGGAAATGATCCCCCGCCCCATCAAGTCTTCCTTCCGTGAGGGCCTGTCGGTGCTGGAGTACTTCATCTCCACCCACGGTGCCCGCAAGGGCCTCGCAGACACGGCGCTACGCACGGCCGACTCGGGCTATCTCACGCGCCGGCTTGTCGACGTGGCCCAAGAGCTCATCATCCGGGAGGCCGACTGCGGCAGCACCCGGGGGATCTGGATCGAGGGAATCAGCCAGGACCAGGCGGGCAAGAGGAGCTACCTCGAGACCCGGCTCTACGGGCGGGTCCTCGTCGAGTCGGTGAAGCTCTCCGACGGCAGCGTCCTCGAGGCCGGCCGCGTGATCAGGGACCTCGAGGTCCAGCAGCTGGCCGCCGACCCGGCGGTCGATCGCGTGCGCACGCGGTCGGTGCTCACGTGCGAAGCCAACCACGGCGTTTGCGCCGCCTGTTACGGCCAGTCGCTGGCAACCGGTCGGGGCATCGAGCTCGGCGAGGCGGTCGGCGTGATCGCCGCCCAGTCCATCGGCGAGCCGGGGACCCAGCTCACGATGCGCACGTTCCACACCGGCGGCATCGTCGGCGAGGACATCACCCATGGCCTTCCCCGCGTCGTCGAGCTCTTCGAAGCCCGCACGCCCAAGGGAGCCGCGGTGCTCGCGCGCTCGTCGGGTGTGATCCGCATCGACGAGGACGAGACAGGTCGACGCGTCATCGTCGTCGCCGACGACGGCAGCGAAGAGGCGGTGGCCGTCTCGGCGCGGGCTCACCTCGAGGTCGTCTCCGGCCAGGAAGTCAGCCCGGGCGACGCCCTCGTGGACGGGCCGAAGGACCCGAAGGAGCTGCTCGAGATCAAGGGCATCCGTGAGACCCAGCAGTACCTCGTCGAAGAGGTGCAGAAGGTTTACCGGGACCAGGGCGTCTCGATCCACGACAAGCACATCGAGCTCATCGTGCGTCAGATGCTGCGCCGCGTGCTCGTGGCCGAGCCCGGCGATGCGCCCTTCCTGCCCGGGGAGCGCGTCGACAACCAGCGCTATGCCGCCGTCAACCGCGAGCTGGTCCAGGCAGGCAAGCGGGCCGCAGAGGGACGTCCGGAGCTGATGGGCATCACCAAGGCATCGCTCGCCACCGATTCCTGGCTCTCGGCGGCGTCGTTCCAAGAGACGACCCGCGTGCTCACCGAAGCGGCGATCGAGTCCAAGTCCGACCAGCTGTTCGGGCTCAAGGAGAACATCATCATCGGCAAGCTCATACCCGCCGGGACGGGAATGACGCGTTATCGCAGCGTGGAAGTGTCGACGCCGGACGCCGAGCGGATGTCGTTCTGGTCCTCGGACCTCGACGTCGGTGAGGCGGGTGAGGCGAGCACGGACAACCTGGCTTCATGGCTGCGCGACGTCGGACGGTCCGCCTTCGGCACTCCCTACGAGCCGGAGGACCCCTACGCCACCGCCGGCGGTGCCTACGCCAGCTTCGGGCCGACCGACGATCTCGAGGTGGCCGAGGTGGACCCGCTCAGCGACCTCGGGCCGGCAGAGGAAGGCTCGGCCTGATCAAGGCCTACACTGTTTGCCGGGAGCTCTGACCGCTCCTATCATCGTCTCTCGTGTCGGCGCGCATCCGCGCGCACGGCTCTTCAACAAGGAAGCCCAGAGAGGTTCGCGTGCCCACTATCGCCCAGCTCGTCCGCAAGGGCCGGTCATCCAAGCGGTCGAAGACGAAGACCCCTGCACTGAAGGGGGCGCCGCAGCGTCGCGGCGTGTGCACGCGCGTCTACACGACGACGCCGAAGAAGCCGAACTCCGCTCTCCGCAAGGTCGCACGTGTGCGCCTGACCAGCGGATCGGAGATCACCGCGTACATTCCCGGGGTGGGCCACAACCTGCAGGAGCACTCGATCGTGCTCGTGCGTGGCGGCCGGGTCAAGGACCTCCCGGGTGTTCGCTACAAGATCGTGCGCGGCACCCTGGACACCTCGGGCGTGCGCGACCGTGCCCAGGCCCGTAGCCGCTACGGCGCCAAGAAGGAGTCCTGAGTTGCCCCGCAACGGCCCCCCGCCTCGTCGCGAGCTCGTCCCAGACCCGGTCTACCACTCGGTTCTCGTCACGCAGCTGTGCAACAAGGTCCTTTCCCGCGGCAAGCGCTCGCTTGCCGAGCGCATCGTGTACGACGCTCTCGAGGTCGTGCGCGAGAAGACCGGTGGCGACCCGCTCCAGTTGTTGAAGCGGGCGCTCGACAACGCGCGGCCTGAGCTCGAGGTCCGCAGCCGCCGGGTCGGTGGAGCCACCTACCAGGTACCCGTCGAGCTGCGGCCGCGCCGGGCGACGACGTTGTCGATCCGCTGGCTCGTCGGCTACTCGCGCCAGCGTCGAGAGCGGACCATGGCTCTCAGGCTCGCCAACGAGATCCTTGACGCCTCCAACGGCGTCGGCGCCACGGTCAAGCGCAAGGAGGACCTCCACAAGATGGCAGAGTCCAACAAGGCGTTCGCCCACTACCGCTGGTAACCGCCCTCGGCGCCCCGGTCTCGAGGGGACACCTGCGCGCCCGGCTCGGCGTCATGGCACGCCCGCGGTGCCGGTGGGTCTTTCGCTTGTGCGGAAGGCCGCGCCGGGAACGGCACTTCATCCCGAGCACCAACGACTAAGAGAAACGAAGCAAGGCGATGGCCAATCCATCATCCATCCGAGAGTTCCCGCTGGCCAAGACCCGCAACATCGGGATCATGGCCCACATCGACGCGGGCAAGACGACCACGACCGAGCGAATCTTGTACTACACGGGCCGTACCTACAAGATCGGCGAGGTCCACGAGGGCGGCACCGTCATGGACTGGATGATCCAAGAGCAGGAGCGGGGGATCACCATCACCTCGGCTGCGACGACCTGCCGCTGGCGTGACACCTGGATCAACATCATCGACACGCCTGGCCACGTCGACTTCACCGTAGAAGTCGAGCGGTCTCTCCGCGTCCTCGACGGAGCCGTCGCCGTCTTCGACGCGGTCGCCGGTGTGGAGCCTCAGACCGAGACCGTGTGGCGCCAGGCCAACAAGTACCACGTGCCTCGCATGTGCTTCGTGAACAAGATGGACCGCGTCGGCGCCGACTTCGACCGAGCCGTCGCCATGATCCGGGACCGGCTCGAGGCGACACCGGCGGTCGTGCAACTGCCGATCGGGGCAGAGGGCGGCTTCGAGGGCGTGATCGACCTTTTGAAGATGAAGGCCCTCGTCTGGGGCGAGGGGATGGGCGAGACATGGGAGACCCGGGAGATACCTGCGCACCTCCTCCCCCGGGCCGAGGAGGCTCGCCACGAACTGATCGACGTCGTCTCCATCTTCGACGACAACGTCATGGAACGCTACGTGTCCGACCAGGAGATCACCTCGGACGATCTCCGCAAGGCCCTTCGTGCGGCCACCATCGCGAGCGAGGTCGTGCCGGTCCTGTGCGGATCGGCGTTCAAGAACAAGGCCGTCCAGCCCATGCTCGACGCCGTCGTCGACTACCTGCCAAGCCCGCTCGACGTCCCCCCGACCACGGGGCTCGAGCCTCGCAGCGGCAAGGAGATCACGCGCGAGCCCCGTGACGACGAGCCCTTCTCGTCCCTGGCGTTCAAGATCATGAGTGACCCGTTCGTCGGCAAGCTCACCTACCTGAGGGTCTACTCGGGGACCTTGGAGAAGGGCACCACGCTGCTCAACTCGAGCCGGGACCGCAAAGAGCGGATCGGACGGATCCTCCAGATGCACGCAAACCACCGCGAGGACCGGGACGCGGTCTACACGGGAGACATCGTGGCCGTCGTCGGCCTCAAGTCGACGACGACCGGCGACACCCTCTGTGACATCGCCCACCCGATCGTGCTCGAGTCGCTCGAGTTCCCCGAGCCGGTGATCCACGTCGCCGTCGAGCCCAAGACCAAGGCCGACCAGGACAAGCTGTCCCGGGCCCTGTTCGCGTTGAGCGAGGAGGACCCGACCTTCCGTGTCCGCTCGGACCAGGAGACGGGCCAGACGGTCATATCGGGCATGGGCGAGCTCCACTTGGAAGTCCTGGTCGACCGGATGCTGCGCGAGTTCAAGGTCGACGCCAACGTCGGCAAGCCGCAGGTCGCCTACCGCGAGACGATCCGCCAGCCGGTGCACAAGATAGAGGAGCGCTACATCCGCCAGACAGGCGGCCGTGGCCAGTACGGCCACGTCGTGATCGACCTCGAGCCGACTGGGCCCGGCGGAGGATTCGAGTTCGTCGACAAGATCACCGGTGGCGTGATACCGAAGGAGTACATCCCCGCCGTCGACGCCGGGATCCAAGAAGCGATGAACTCCGGCGTGCTGGCCGGGTTCCCGATCGTCGACGTCCGCGTCACCCTCATCTACGGCTCTTACCACGACGTCGACTCGTCGGAGATGGCCTTCAAGATCGCAGGTTCGATGGCCTTCAAGAAGGCGGTGCGGGCCGCCCACCCCGCGCTTCTCGAGCCGATCATGGGGGTCGAGGTGGTCACGCCCGAGGACAACCTCGGCGACGTCATCGGCGACCTGTCCTCGCGTCGCGGCCGGATCGAGGGCATGGAACAGAGGGGGGCAAGCCACGTCGTGCGAGCCCAGGTCCCACTGTCCGATATGTTCGGCTACGCTACCGACCTGCGTTCCCGCACCCAGGGTCGCGCGACGTACACGATGCAGTTCGACTCCTACCAGGAGGTTCCAGAGTCGGTCTCTCGGGAGATCATCGCCCGGGTGACCGGCGAGTGAGCGGCCCAGGGGTCGACACCGAAGCGAGCTGACTCGCCCGGTGCTCACCGATCGGAGCCGTCGGACCGGGAAAGGCCCGGCCCGTTGGCCCCAGGCGAGCAGCACGAGCCAGAATCGAGAAGCAGTCCACCAACTTGGAGGCGCCCAGGCGGCGCAGCCCAGATCAAACGGAGCGGTCGGCAACAATGGCCAAGAAGAAGTTCGAGCGGACGAAGCCCCACGTCAACGTCGGAACGATGGGACACATCGACCACGGTAAGACGACCCTCACCGCGGCGATCACCAAGGTCCTCCACGAGAGGAACCCGAACGTCGCCTTCACGGCGTTCGATCAGATCGACAAGGCGCCAGAGGAGAAGGCTCGCGGCATCACGATCGCGATCGCGCATGTCGAATACGAGACCGACAAGCGCCACTACGCCCACGTCGACATGCCTGGGCACGCCGACTACATCAAGAACATGATCACCGGGGCAGCCCAGGTCGACGGCGCCATCCTCGTCGTCTCCGCCGCGGACGGGCCGATGCCCCAGACCCGTGAGCACGTGCTGCTCGCGCGCCAGGTGAACGTGCCCTCGATCGTGGTTGCCCTCAACAAGGTCGACATGGTCGACGACGAGGAGCTCTTGGACCTGGTCGAGCTGGAGGTGCGCGAGCTCCTCACCGACTACGAGTTCCCCGGCGACGACACGCCGGTCGTGCGCGTCAGCGCGCTGCAGGCGCTCGAGGGTGACCCGGCGGCCGCCGAAGGTGTCCTCAATCTCATGGACGCCGTCGACAACTTCATCCCCGAGCCCACCCGCTCCATGGACAAGCCCTTCCTCATGTCCGTCGAGGACGTCATGACCATCACCGGTCGGGGCACCGTCGTGACCGGCCGCATCGAGCAGGGCATCGTGAAGGTTGGCGACGACGTCGAGATCGTGGGGCTCCGCCCGACGCAGAAGACGGTCTGCACCGGTGTCGAGATGTTCCACAAGCTCCTCGACCAGGGGCAGGCGGGCGACAACGTCGGCCTGCTGCTGCGTGGTACGAAGAAGGAGGATGTCGAGCGCGGCCAGGTCGTGTGCAAGCCGGGCTCGATCACTCCCCACACGAACTTCGAGGCGAACGTCTACGTGCTGACGAAGGAGGAGGGCGGAAGGCACAAGCCGTTCTTCAGCAACTACCGCCCGCAGTTCTACTTCCGCACGACGGACGTCACCGGGACGATCGAGCTCGCCGAGGGCACCGAGATGGTCATGCCCGGCGACAACACGGTCATGACGGTGGAGCTGGGCAAGCCGATCGCAATGGACGAGGGGCTCCGCTTCGCGATCCGCGAAGGCGGGCGCACCGTCGGCGCCGGCGCCGTGACGAAGATTCTCAAGTAAGCGAGGCGAAATGGCAGAAGGACCCCGACAGCGCATCCGCATCCGGCTGAAGGCGTACGACCACGAGATAATCGATCAGTCGACGAAGAAGATCGTCGAGACGGTGCTTCGCACCCAGGCCAAGGTGCGCGGTCCCGTCCCGCTGCCCACCGAGATGCACCGCTACACGGTGATCCGTTCGCCTCACAAGCACAAGGACAGCCGCGAGCACTTCGAGATGCGCATTCACAAGCGCCTCGTCGACATCGTCGAGCACACCCCGAAGACGGTGGACTCCCTCCAGCGCCTGGACCTTCCGGCGGGGGTCGATATCGAGATCAAGATCCAGACCGCATAGCGGCGACCGACCGCGCGGCCTTGGGCTGGCCGGCGGCCGAGTGCTATGCTCTTCAACTCGGCGGGCACCTCGTCCGTCGCGTCCACGAGCACGAAGTCCGAAAGCGCCCCTAGGCAAGCCGAGGGGGACCTTCCGGCAAGACATGATGTGCGCTCCGTTCGGGATGCCCGGGCGGAGCGTCCGCACGACAAGGGGCTGTCATCCACAGCCAGTCGGGCGCGAACGGCGACAACGGGTGACGCCATCCGTTCTGTCCGCGAGTCCCGGCGCGATCACGAGCAGAAGCAGAGAGAGCATGGCCATCAAGGCGATCGTCGGCGAAAAGGTCGGCATGACACAGGTTTGGGACGACGCCCAGCGCGTCGTGCCCGTGACCGTGGTCAAGGTCGCGCCCGTCCGCGTAGTTGCTGTGAAGACCCCGGAGCAAGAGGGCTACTCCGCCCTGCAGGTGACCTATGGCGTGCGTGCCGCGCGCAAGCTCAACAAGCCGGAGGCCGGTCACTTTGCGGGCGCCGGCGTGGAGCCGGGCGTGCGGCTTGTCGAGCTACGGCTCGACGACACGAGCGGCTACTCGGTCGGCCAGGAGATCGATGCCGGCATCCTCGCGGCGGGGGACAAGATCGACGTCACCGCCGTCAGCAAGGGCAAGGGGTTCGCCGGTGCCATGAAGCGGCACAATTTCAAAGGCCAAGGTCACGCGCACGGCAATCACAAGAAGCACCGGGCCCCCGGTTCGGTCGGAGCCTGTGCCACGCCGGCGCGGGTCTTCAAGGGCACCCGGATGGCCGGCCGCATGGGCTCCGAGCGGGTGACGACACTGAACCTCGAGGTCGTCGCGGCGGATCCCGAGCGCGAGCTGATCCTCGTAAAGGGCGCCGTGCCCGGGCCGCGGGGTGGGATGGTCCTGATCCGCGACGCCGTGAAGGGCGGCAAGCGATGACCGACACCATGGTCGAAGCCCGACCCTCGCTGTTCGTGGAGCGGTGCAATGACTCCGGCGAGCTCATCGGGATCGTGCAGCTCGACCCGGAGTACTTCGGCGCTCTGGTCAACGTGCCCCTCTTGCACCAGGTCGTGAACGCCCAGCTCGCTGCCAAGCGCTCGGGAACCCATAGCACCAAGACCCGCGCTGAGGTCTCCGGTGGCGGAGCGAAGCCGTACCGCCAGAAAGGCACCGGTCGGGCCCGCCAGGGCACCATTCGGGCACCGCAGTTCACCGGCGGAGGCATCGCCTTTGGGCCCAAGCCACGCGATTACGCCCAGAGCACGCCCCGCAAGATGGTCCGCCAGGCTTTGCGGTCCGCGCTGTCGGACCGTGCTCTCGAAGGCCGCGTCTGCCTCGTGGACCGTTGGTCCTTCGAGGCACCGAGGACCAAGTTCGCCGTCGCCTCGCTCGAGGCCCTCGGCCTGGACGGCAACGTGCTCCTCGTCATGGGCAGCGAGGACGTGGTGGCCGAACGCTGTTTCGGGAACCTGCCCCACGTCAAGATCGTCGAAGCCGGGCAGCTCACAGCTTACGACGTGGTCGTGTCGGACTGGGTCGTTTTCACCGACGAGACGGTGCCGGGCCAGGTCAGCGACGCGCCCGAGGGCGCAGTCGCCTTCAATTCGGTCAGGCCGGCTGCCTTGGAGCTCGCCGAACTGGGAGATGACGAGCTCGCCGCCGAGGCAGAAGAGCTCGCCAAGAGCGGCGCCGGGCCCGCCGCCGCTGACGAAGGGCTCGCCGAACCGGAACTTGCCGAGCCCGCCGCTGACGAAGAGCTCGACGTGAGCGGGGCCGAGGCGCCCGACGAGGAGGAAGAGGCTCCCCCTCCCGAAGTCAAGCCGAAGCCAAGGACGAGGACGAAGAAGCCTCCCAAGGCCGAGCCCGCCGACGAGGCCGACGATGAGGAAGAGGACAAGTGAGCGGCAATCGTTCGGTCCTGTTACGCCCTGTCATCTCCGAGAAGTCCTACGCGCTCATGGACGAGCACACCTATGTGTTCGTCGTCGACCCGAAGGCCAGCAAGGTCGAGATCCGGGAGGCGGTGGAGGATGCCTTCGGCGTTCGCGTCGCCAGTGTGAACACCATGGTGCGCAAGGGAAAGCGCAAGCGACAGCGCCGCGTGGCCGCTTTTGGGAAGCGGCCGGACACCAAGCGGGCGGTCGTGCGACTCGTGGGTGACGATCGCATCGAGCTGTTCGAGGGCTGAGGAGCATCGTCATGGCACTCCGCAAACGCAAGCCGACCAGCCCGGGACGGCGTTTCCAATCCGTCTCGGACTTCTCCGAGATCACCAAGAGCCGTCCCGAGAAGACCCTTCTCGTGCCCCAGTCGGGCACAGGGGGCCGGAACAACCATGGCCGCAAGACCGCCCGCCACCGCGGCGCGGGCCACAAGCAGCAGTACCGGCTGGTCGACTTCCGTCGCGACAAGGACGGCGTGCCCGCCAAGGTGGCGGCGATCGAGTACGACCCCAATCGCAACGCCCGGATCGCCCTCTTGCACTACCTCGACGGCGAGAAGCGCTACATCCTGGCTCCTGCTCGAGTCGAGGTCGGCGACCAGCTCGAGTCCGGGCCGAGTGCGGAGATCCGCCCCGGCAACGCCCTCCCGTTGCGTTACATACCGGTCGGCTCGGTGATCCACAACGTGGAGCTCCGTCCCGGCGGCGGAGGCAAGCTCGCCCGAGGTGCCGGCATGAGCGTGCAGCTCGTGGCGAAGGAGGGGATGTTCGCAACCCTGCGGCTGCCTTCCACCGAGATGAGGCGCGTCCCGATCGACTGCCGCGGGACCCTCGGCGAGGTCGGCAACTCTGAGGCCGAGCTCGTCGTCATCGGCAAGGCCGGGCGGAACCGCTGGAAGGGCATCCGTCCCCAGACCCGTGGGGTCGCGATGAACCCGGTCGACCACCCTCTCGGCGGCGGAGAGGGGAAGACCTCGGGTGGCCGGCACCCCGTGTCACCCTGGGGCCAGCCCGAGGGCAGGACGCGCCCGCGCCACAAGCGATCTGACCAGCTCATCATCCGTCGTCGCCGCACCCGCGGCGCCCGCCGCTGACCGTCGAGCGGAGCCATCATGCCTCGTAGCCTGAAAAAAGGACCCTTCGTCGACGACCACTTGCTTCGCAAGGTCGACACGCTCAACTTCTCGAACGAGAAGCGCGTCATAAAGACCTGGTCGCGCCGCTCCACGATCATCCCCGACATGGTCGGACACACGATCGCGGTGCACGACGGTCGTAAGCACGTGCCGGTGTACGTGACCGAGTCCATGGTCGGTCACAAGCTCGGAGAGTTCGCTCCCACGCGGACGTTCCGATACCACGCCGGCCAGGAACGAGCGGCGAGGCGTTGAAGTGACCGGTGTCAAGACCAATGAACGGCCCGGGACCCGCGCCGTCCTCAAGCATTCGGGCGTGTCCGCCTACAAGGCACGCGAGGTGCTCGACCTCATCCGGGGCAAGGACTACGACCGAGCGTCGGAGATCCTCGAGTACTGCGACCGAGAAGTGGCAACCGTTATCGGCAAGGTGCTCCGCTCGGCGGCGGCGAACGCGTTCCACAACGACGGCCTCGAACCCGAGGAGCTGTTCGTGTCCGCATGCTTCGCCGACGAGGGCACGACGCTGAAGCGCTGGCGGCCCCGTGCCCGTGGGCGTGCCACCCGTATCCGCAAGCGGACCTGCCATGTCACGGTGATCGTCTCTCGCATGGCCGAGGAAGAGCTGAACCGCCGGCGGGCCCGCGTTGCCGCCGAGGCTTCCGACCGCCGGGCACGTCGGGTCGCCGGCGCGCGCCGCCAGGGACGTGCCGCCGCCCGCGCTGAGACGTCGGCACCGGCGGGCGGTCAGCCCGTGGACGAGCACGTTCTCGAGATCGTGGCGGGGGGAGATGCGGGCGGGTCCACCGACGTCGACGCCGCGGTCGAGCACGCGCTGTCGCCTGCCGAGCACGAGCAGGCCGCTGGCGGCGACGAGGCTGCCGGGGACGAGCAGGCCGATGGCGGCGTCGAGGCTGCTACCGGGGACGAGGAGACGAGCGACTGATGGGCCAGAAGGTCAATCCCTACGGCTTCCGCCTCGGTGTCACGACCGACTGGAAGTCCCGCTGGTTCGACGACCGGAACTACCAGGACTCGGTGGTGGAGGACTGGAAGGTACGCGACTACCTCATGACCCAGCTCGAGGCTGCCGCCGTGAGCCGTATCGAGATCGAGCGCACCCGGGACCGCTTGCGCATCGACGTTCACACCGCCCGCCCCGGGATCGTGATCGGCCGCCGCGGGGCCGAAGCGGACAGGCTGCGCCGCCAGTTGGCGCGGATCACCCACAACGCCAACGTGCAGCTCAACATCCAAGAGATCAAGCAGCCCGAGCTCGACGCGGCCCTGATCGCGCAGGGCATAGCCGACCAGCTCCAACGGCGGATCAGTTTCCGACGTGCCATGAAGCGCGCTATTCAGACCGTGCAGAAGGCCGGGGCTCAGGGCGTCCGCGTGCAGTGCTCTGGGCGCCTGGGCGGCTCGGAAATGGCTCGCAAGGAGTCCTACCGGGAGGGGCGGGTGCCCCTTCACACGCTCCGTGCCGACATCGACTACGGATTCCGTGAGGCGAAGACCTCGACGGGCCGCATCGGGAT
>JBKQMT010000156.1:0-15500 GCA_052146595.1 Acidimicrobiales bacterium | reverse complement strand
AGAACCGGCACACGGCTCCACTCGGCCACGTCGTTGATGTACTTGTTGCCGGTCCCCCAGTCGCACTGGCGGATGGCGATGCCGTCGTTGTAGCGGCCGAGGATCTCGCCGATCTCCTTGGCGGTGTCGCCGTGGGCGATCTGGGTGGTCTTGGACTCGATGAACTGGGCATGCCCGCCGAGCTGTGCCATGCCCGCCTCGAAGGAGGTCCGGGTCCGCGTGCTCGAGAAGAAGAACAGCATGGCGAGGACCTTGTCCCGCAAGTAGGCGTGGGGCTCGCCGAGGGCACGGGCGCGCTTCAGGGCGAAAGCAACATCGAGAAAGGTGTCGAGCTCGTCCTTGGTGAAGTCCTCCAGGTTGATACAGTCCCGACCGCGAAGATGTGTCTGCATGGTCGCTCCTAGTCGATCGCGCCGAGTACGAGGGAAAGCAGGGCCATGCGCATGACGACGCCGTTGAAGGCCTCGACCCAGTAGCGCGCGTGTCGCGTGGCGTCGACGTCGGGCGGCAGCTCGTCCATGCGAGGCAGCGAGTGCAAGATGATGGCGTCGCTCTTGGCCTTCTCCTTGAGCAGCTCGCGGGTGACACGATAGGCGGCGGGCGTGAGGCCCTTGTCCTCGGTCGCTTCGTCACGTGACACCGTGTAATCGGCCTGCACGACCGGCTCCATGTAGATGACGTCGGCGTCTGCGATGCAACTCGAGACGCTCTCCATCTCCTTGTACTGCACGTTGACCTCGTCCAGCTCGGCCTTGAACTCGTCGAGCAACGACATGTCGGGAGGGCCGACCACGAAGGCTTCGATGTCGAACTGCGAGAACGCGTACAGGATCGAATGCATCGTCCGCATGCGCATGTCGCCGACGCAAAGCACTTTGAGCCCGTCGAGGTGGCCCTTTTGCTGCCAGATCGTGTACAGGTCGGTGAGGACCTGGGTCGGGTGCTCGCCCCACCCGTCACCGCAGTTGATGACGGGGACCGATGCCCATTTCGCCGCCTCCGCAGGCGCGCCCTGCTGGAAGTGGCGCATGGCGATGACGTCGCCGTAGTACTCGAGCATGTGCACTGTGTCTTTGATCGTCTCCTGGTAGAAGTCACCGGCGCGTGTCATCTTCGCGTCCGAGAATCCCAGCACGTGCCCACCGAGGCGGTGCATCGCGGCCTCCGTGGCGAGGCGCGTCCTCGTGCTCGGCTGATAGAAGGCCGTCAATAACGTCTTGTGCTTAAGCAGGTCCCCGTTGCGTCGCTCGGTCGCGAACGGCTTCAGCCGATCTGCTACGGAGAAGATCTGGAAGTACTCCTCTCGTTCCATGTCCTTCAGGGACAGGATGTCTCGGCCCAGGAAACTCCTCATGTCCGCTACTCCTTTCGTTTCGCTGATCGACGGTCCCTCGCGCGCCTTCAAAAGGGCGCGGAACGTGCCTGCACCGACAATCCTGCCGGGCCGAGGCGCGTCGAGATAGGGTCCTTTGTCCTCACCTTACAAGGCGTTCAGCACTGGCGCTCAGTCCCACAAAGTGCGTGCGCGCCGGGCAAGCTCGGCGTGGGCGGCCTGCAGGTCCACACCCACGAGCGAGCCGTCCGTGACGACCGCGTCACCTCCCACGAGAAGCTGGACCACCCGGCGCGACGGCCCGAGCACGAGCCCCGCAACAGGGTCTGCGATGTCGGCGATGTCGTCCGCCGGCCACACGGCGATGTCGGCCGGCGCGCCCAGCTCCAGATGCCCGAGATCAGGGCGCCCCAGGCACCGGCCGCCGCCCGCGGTGGCGAGCTCGAGTGCCTCGCTCGGCAAGAGCGCGTCGGGTCGACCGGATCGGAGACGAGCGAGAAACAGTGCCTGTTTCATCTCCGGCATGAGGTCGCCACCTTCGCTCGAGGCCACACCGTCGACGCCGAGACCGACCGGCGCGCCGGCGTCGAGCAGGTCACGGACCGGGCAGAAGCCCGACGCCAGCCTTGCATTCGAGCTAGGGCAGTGGGCGACGCCGGTGCCGGCGGCAGCGACGCGCAGCACCTCGGAGGCGTTGAGGTGGACGGCGTGGGCATACCACACGTCCCCCTCCAGCCATCCGAGCTCGTCGACCACATCGAGCGGGCGGGCGCCAAAGCGCGCCAGGCAGTCGCGCTCCTCGGCGAGCGTCTCGGCGAGGTGGGTGTGAAGCCTCAGGCCGAGCCGGCGGGCGAGCGCCGCCGACTCCCTCATAAGCTCCGTGCTCACCGAGAACGGGCTGCAAGGCGCCACCACGACGCTGACCCGGTCGCCGTCGTGCAACCTCGCCGCCACCGCCTCGGTCGAGGCCAGGATCGCCTCGGTGCGCTCGACGACGTCGTCGGGGGGCAAGCCTCCAGCGCTCTGGCCGAGGTCCATCGAGCCACGGGAGAGATGGAGGCGAACACCGACGCCTTTCCTGGCCGAGGCTATGGCGTCGAAGACCGAGTCGTCGCCGTGGGGCACGACGTAGTGGTGGTCGGCCACCGTGGTCGCCCCGCTCATGGCCAGCTCGGCCATGCCGACGGTTGCTGCCACTTCGACGTCCTCGACCGAGATCCGCGCCCAGACCGGGTAGAGCTCCTGGAGCCAGGCGAACAGGTCGCAGCTCGTGGCACGGCCGCGAGTGAGCCACTGGTAGAGGTGGTGGTGGGTGTTGACCAGCCCCGCGGTGATGATGCCACCCTCGCAGGCGATCACCTCGTCACCAGGTCGAGACGCGACCGTGCCGATCTCGGTGACGACGCCGCCTTCGATCGCAACCTCGCCGGGCCAGCGCGCCCCGCGCAGAACCTTTCGTGTAGTCACACCTTGTCGTACAGTGCGGCCCGACTGGCTGTCAATTGACAAAGGGCATATTGACGAACGACCGCGGCTCGGGCGCCACCTTCGGGGCCCCAGGCGGGGGCCGAGTCTGAAGGCAGCGTTTGCCGGAATCGGGACGAGCGGCGAGAATCAGCTCGTGAACATCTACGGACTCGACTCAGAAGTCATCGACCCCTCCGCCGTGGAACGGACTGCGCAACGCTTTCGCGAGCAGCGCATCGTGCTTCCGACCTTCGGTCAGCTCAGAGATCCGCGCACCGCGCCGAGCGCGCTCAGGACACTGTTGGGCGACGTCGACAGGAATGCTGCTTCGCCCGCGAACCTCTGGCGAATCCACTGGTACAACAAGATCGACGGGGGCGTGACAGAAGTGCCTGAGCACGTCGTGTTGACCAAGGAGCTGACCGGTGTCGATGCGCCGATCGTCGTCGCCTTCGGCGACCGCTTCCCGATGATCGGCGCCCACAAGGTGCTCGCCGCCTACGGTTGCCTCGCCCCGAGACTCGCCACCGGCACCTTCGACCCCACCCGCCATCGGGCTGTGTGGCCTTCGACCGGCAACTACTGCCGCGGCGGGGTGGCCGTCTCGCGAGTGATGGGTTGCCGCGGAGTCGCGGTGCTGCCGGAGGGGATGAGCCGTGAGCGCTTCGACTGGCTCGAGCGCTGGGTCGTGGACGAGGGCGACATCATCAAGACTCCAGGCACCGAGAGCAACGTCAAGGAGATCTACGACCGTTGCCACGAGCTCGCACAGGACCCCGACAATGTCATCTTGAACCAGTTCTGCGAGTTCGCCAACCACATCGTCCACCGGTTGGCGACCGGCAGGGCGCTCGAGCGCGTCGCCGAGCATCTTTCGTCTTCCAAGCCCGAGCTCAAGGTCCGGGCGTTCGTCTCGGCGACAGGTTCGGCCGGCACGATCGGCGCCGGGGACCACCTGAAGGACAGGTTCGGGTCGCTTACGGTCGCCGTCGAGGCGCTGCAGTGCCCGACCCTGCTCTACAACGGCTTTGGCGAGCACAACATCCAGGGCATCGGCGACAAGCACGTGCCCCTCATCCACAATGTGATGGGAACCGATGTCGTTATCGCCGTCTCGGACAGGGCCACGGACTCCATGAACGTGCTCGCGAACACCGAAGTGGGTCGGGCCTACCTGGCGAGCCGCGGAGTGTCGCCAGCGATGATAGGGGCGCTCTCGTCGTTCGGCCTCTCGAGCTGGTGCAACGTATTGGCCGCTGTCAAGCTCGCAAAGCGGCTCCACCTTGGCGGTGACGACCTCGTCCTCACAGTCGCCACCGACGGTGCCGCCATGTACCCGAGCGAGCTCTCTGACTCGCTGAGGCGCGAATGGCCGGACGGGTTCAACGAGGTCTCCGCGGCCCAGGTCTTCGGCGAGTACCTGCTGGGCACGACCGACGACCATGTCCTCGAGTGCACGGACACGGACAGGAACCGGATCTTCAACCTGGGCTACTACACCTGGGTGGAACAGCAAGGTGTGTCGGTCGAGGAGTTCGAAGCCCGCCGGGATCAGAGCTTCTGGCGCTCGCTGCTCGACATGGTCCCCGTCTGGGACAACCTGATCAGCGAACTGAACGGCCGCTCGGGAGCGGGCGCGGCCGCTTGAGGTCCTCTCATAGGCCGAGCTCGCGGAGCACCTCGGCGGTGTGCTCTCCGAGGCGGGGCGGCCGCCGTCGGTAGGTCACTGGGCTGGAATGCAGGCGCATCGGGTCGGCTACTTGCGCGACCGCGTCTCCCCGCGACGGGTCACCCACCCTCACCACCGGACTCAGCCCGAGCCGCTCGGCGAGGGCGAAGGCCTCGCCGAGGTCGTTGACGAGCCCTGAGGGGACGCCGGATTGCTCAAAGCGCTCTATCCACGTGGCTGCCGGCCGATCGCGGAGTCGACGCCCGATCAGCTCGGACAGCTCCTCGTGATGTACTACGCGCGCCGGGTTCGTGACGAAGCGTTCGTCCGACGCCAGCCACTCCATGCCGAGCGCGCCGGCAAGCGCGGCGAACTGGCCGTCGTTGCCGACGGCTATGACAAGGGGTCGGTCCGCCGCGGCGAACATCTCGTAGGGCGAGATCGCAGGATGGCGATTCCCGATCGCTCGCGGCACCTGGCCCGTGGTGACAAAGCTGGAGGCCTGGTTGACCAGCCCGGCCAGCAGACAGGACATGAGGTCCACCTCGACTCGCTGACCGATGCCCGTGGTCGATCTGGCCAAGAGGGCCGCCAGGATCGCATTCGCCGCGAAGAGCCCGGTGAGCACGTCGGCGACAGCGACGCCCACCTTGGTGGGCTCGCCAGCCTCGGGACCGGTGATGTGCATGAGCCCGCCGACGGCCTGAACGATGAAGTCATAGCCGAGCAGCGAAGCCCCTGCGCCCTTGGTCCCGAACCCGGAGACAGTGCAGTACACCACGGCAGGATTGCCCGGCGACACTTCCTCATAGGAGAGACCGAGCCGCTCCATCCTGCCGGGCTTGAAGTTCTCGACGACGACGTCGGCCCGTTCGACGAGTCGCCGCGCCGCCCGCTTTCCCTCGGAGGTCCCGAGATCGAGAGCGACGCTGCGCTTGTTCCTGTTGATCGCCAAGAAATAGGCACTCTCGCCGTCGACATATGGCGGGCCCCAGGCCCGCGTGTCATCACCGCTCCCGGGACGCTCGACCTTCACGACATCGGCCCCGAGGTCACCAAGGAGCATCGTCGCCAACGGACCGGCGAGCACCCGCGAAAAGTCGGCTACGAGCACGCCGCCGAGGGCGGCCGGGGAGTGGGAGCGGTCCATCCGGTTGCGAGAATAATGGCAGGTGCCGGGGGATCCCCCATTTCGCCCTCATTTTCCAGTACTTTCGCACCGGTGATGCGACTTTCAAGCAACCTCTCAGAGAGTGACCGATGAACGGACAACCTCCTCAACACCGCCGCAACGGCACCGAAGGCAAGGAAAAGCACGGTTTCGGGAGCCGGCTCCAGAGCCTGGGGCGTGGACAGCGCATCGGCCTTGTTGCCGGTTCGGTACTGGTCGTCGCCATCGTCGTCGTCGTGCTCGTGGCCGTCCTGTCGTCGTCGACCCCGAAGAAGGGGGCAGGGGGCGCAACAACGACGACGACGAGTGCCGCCGGGACCACGACGACTCGTCCGCACCCGACCCTGATCGCGAAGAACTGCCCACTCACGGGCCTCCCCTCTCCTGGTGGGCGGGTGCTGCCTCGCCCGGCATTGGCCGTGAAGATCGGCAACGACCCGGCCTCGCGCCCGCAAAGCGGCCTGGAAGAGGCTGACATCGTCTACGAGGAGATGGCCGAAGGCGGGATCACGCGTTACATGGCCGTCTACCAGTGCCAGGACGCACCAGTGATCGGTCCCGTGCGCTCGGTGCGCTGGGACGACTGGAACATCCTGCAGAACTTCGGGCACCCGATCCTGGCCTACAGCGGCGGAATCAGCTACTGGATGGCAGAGGCTGCCACGCGGCCGTGGATCTACAACGCCGACGGCAGCATCTATCCGACCGCCAACGCCTATTACCGGTCCACCTCCGACGTTCTGCCCGCGAGCCAGGGTGCCCCGTACAACCTCTACACCTCGACCTCGAGGCTCTGGGCACAGTTCCCCCAGGCGAAATCTCCCCCACCGCAGCTTTTCAAGTTCTCAAAGGCGCTCCCTGCCGGCGCCACCCCGGACTCGTCGGTGTCGATCCCCTTCTCCGGCGAATCGCCCGTCGTCTGGCAGTGGAGCGCGACGGCCCGCAAGTGGTTGCGCTTCTACAACACCTCGCCGGACGTCGACTCCTCAGGGCACCAGATCCAGGCCACCGACGTCGTGATCCAGATGGTCACGACCCGACCGGGACCCTACAACGAGAGCGGACCGGACAGCTTCGACGTCGAGAGCATCATTACCGGAACCGGGAAGGCTTACGTGCTTCGCGACGGATCAGTCGAGACGGGTACTTGGAGCCGCCCCGATGGCTACGCCATCACGAAGTTCACGTTCCCGGATGGCAAGCCGATGCGGCTGCGGCCCGGCAACATATGGTACGAAGTGGTCCCCGACTACATCACGGTCAGCCTCAAGAGCTGAGCGGCTCATCGGCTGGGCGGGCGCGCTGAGGCCCGTGAGCGACGGCCGGAGACCTTCAGAGCGCCCGGACGGCTTTCTCGAGAACCGAGAGGCCGTCATTCAACAGGTCGTCTGAGATCACCAGTGGCGGGAGGAGGCGCACGCTGTTGTCGTAGGTGCCGGCCTTCAACAAGATGATGCCCTCGGCGTGGCAGGCGGAGAGAACCCGTGAGACCGCGACAGGGTCGGGCTGTTTGGTACGCGGGTCGGTCACGAACTCGAGCGCGGCCATGGCACCGATGACACGGACATCACCGATGGCCGGCACTTCCTCGGCGAGGTTCGCGAGCCGAGCCTTGAAGACCTCGCCCAAGTGCCGGGCGCGGCCGCAAAGACCCCGGGACTCGATCTCAGACAGGGCTGCGAGGGCGGCGGCACAGGAGACGGGACTGCCGCCGAAGGTCGAGCCCAGGCCGCCGGGGTGGACGGCGTCCATGACCTCGGCTCTTCCGGTGACACCACCGATCGGAAGCCCGCCGCCGAGTCCCTTCGCCGTCGTTATGAGGTCAGGGACGATCCCGAAGTGCTCGCAGGAGAACATCTGACCCGTCCTCGCCATGCCGGCTTGCACCTCGTCGGCGATGAAGACGATCCCGTGCTCCTTGCAATACTGCGCCAGTCGTGGAAGGAACCCCGCCCCGGGGATGATCACGCCAGCTTCGCCCTGTACCGGCTCCACGAGCACGCACGCGATGCGGTCGCCTCCGATCTGCTTGTCCATCGTCTCGATCGCCAGGTCCGCACAAGCCTCACCGCAGCGCTCCGGTGGTGCCCCGGCCGTGCAACGGTAGGGATAGCTGAACGGCACTCTGTAGACCTCGGGGGCAAAGGGCCCGAATCCCGACTTGTACGGCATCGCCTTGGCGGTGAGCGACATCGCGAGCAAGGTCCGGCCGTGGAAGGCATGGTCGAAGACGACGACCGCCTGGCGGCCGGTGAAGGACCGGGCGATCTTCACAGCGTTCTCCACCGCCTCGGCGCCCGAGTTGACGAAGAAACTGCGTTTCTCGTCCCCACCTGGAGCAAGGGCGTTGAGGCGCTCCGCCAATGCGACATACCCCTCGAAACCGGTCACCTGGAAGCAGGTGTGAGTGAAACGCTGCACCTGCTCGTTCACAGCCTCCACTACCAAGGGGGCGCTCGAACCGACGTTCAACACCGCGATCCCGCCGCCGAGGTCGATGAACGAGTTGCCGTCCACGTCGACCACGATGCCGCCGAAGGCACGTTCCGCGAAGATCGGCATCGTGGCGCCGACGCCGGCCGGCAACGCCGCCTTCCGGCGCGCCGCCAGCTCCAGTGACCGTGGCCCGGGGATGGCCGTCCTTATCTCGCGCCTTTGAGAGATCTCGACAGATTCCACTACGATCACCACCTGCCGGTAAGGCGAGCGGCCACACACGGACAGCACTGCTCGCGTCGGTTCGATTCTCAACGAGCTTACCGACGTTGACCTGCATCGCCAACGGAGGCGCCCTCCCCTTTGTTGGATGCGGCTCCAGGTAGGCTCCGCCCGTGCTGTTCACGAGCCTTCACCATCTGGCGCACCTCTCCCTCGGGGCCCGCCCGGGCGGCCACGGCCCCGGGGTGGTGCAGAGCAAGATCACCTTCTTCCAGGCGATCGTGCTCGGAATCCTCCAGGGTGTGACCGAGCTCTTCCCGGTCTCGAGCCTGGGCCACACCGTCATCTTCCCGGCCTTGTTCGATTGGCACAATCTGGTCGCGTCGGAGAGCAAGCCCGAGTCGTTCTGGCTCGCTTTCGTCGTCGCCCTCCACGTAGGGACCGCGCTGGCTCTAGTGGGCTTCTACTGGAGGGATTGGCTTGCCATCGTCGGCGGCTTGCTGCACTCGGCTCGCACCCGGACGATCACGACGCCCAGCGAGCGGCTCGGCTGGCTCCTCGTGGTCGCGACGATCCCGGCGGGCATCACCGGGCTCCTCCTCGAGCACAAGCTGCGAGTCCTGTTCACAAAGCCGCTGGCGGCTTCGATCTTCCTCTTGGTCAACGGCTTCATCCTCTTCGGCGGGGAGGTTGCCCGACGCCGCTCGCTGGTCCGCGAGCGACAGCGTCACCTGGCACCACGAAGGGAGCTCGACTTCAAGGAAGCTGGGGTGATCGGGACGGCTCAAGTGCTGGCTCTTCTTGCCGGCATCAGCCGCTCTGGCGTCACGATTGTGGCAGGCCTAGTCCGCGGGCTGGACTACGAGGACGCGGCACGCTTCTCGTTCCTGCTCGCGACGCCGGTGATCCTTCTCGCAGGCCTCGCCAAGGTCCCCGACCTGTTGGGGCCACTCGGTGACGGCGTCCGTGCTCAGGCGCTTGTCGGAGCATTGTGCGCCTTCGCGGGAGCGTTCGTGTCGGTGGCGTTCTTGACCCGGTACTTCAAGACGCGAACCCTCTGGCCCTTCGGTCTGTACTGCGTCGTGGCAGGGAGCCTGTTCATCGTCCGCTTTGCCTGAAAAGCTCGGGACGTACTCTGGCGCCATGGCCATGTGCTTGCCCATGACCGAGCGGCTCGAAGGGAAAGGGACGAGTCGCATCGACCTCGAGCTCGGGAGGCGTCCACCATGGTCGACGTGAGCGGCGATCTCGTCGTGACTCGGCGGCTCACCATCCCGGCGAACGAGCTTCAGTGGCGCTTCTCCGGCAGCGGCGGGCCGGGCGGGCAGCACGCCAACACTTCCAATACCAAGGTGATGCTGACCTGGAACCTCGAAGAGTCGGCGGTGCTGACGGACCGCCAGCGGGCGCGCCTCGTCCAGGAGCTCGGACCTGTGGTTCGTATCGTGGCTACAGACGAACGCTCCCAGACGCGCAACCGGGACCTCGCCTTGGAACGCCTCCGCGAGCGAGTCCGGGTGGCGCTCGTGGTCCCTCGCCAGCGGCGACCGACGGTGCCGACGAAGTCCTCGATCAATCGGCGGCTCGCCGACAAACGACTGCGTTCCGAGCGCAAGACCGCCCGACGCGTCGGGCCTGACTCCGAAGAGTAGGCCTCTGACCAGGGAGAACAGCAATCGCCCTGGGTGCCGCGACCCCTCGCTCGAGACGCCAGCCGCCGTCGCGGCCCAAAGCACCGCAGGCCCGCAAGAGCCGACGTCTCAGGACCGATATCCTCGAGTGAGCTCGCGGGGTGTCCGGGGGCATCGTCGGGACGGCGGATCCGAGGTCCTGAGCACGTCGATCACGCTGTGTCCGACAAGGAGCGCTGGAGCGACAAGGATCATGGCAGTGGACACCGCCGATACGGAGACAGCGAGCACTCCTGCACGACTCGACCCGCTCACTCCCGCGGTCCTCGAAACCGGCGCGCCCGGCCCAGACGCGGCCAGCCCAGACGCGCCAGCCGGAAGCGGCGGGGTCTCGGGCCGGCAGTTCGCGGCATGTGCCGGAGCGGCGGTGATCTTCCTCGGGGGCTATGTCCTCTGGACCACAACTCATCCGAGTGGCCAGGGTCACGCCGTCGATGTCGATATCGTCGCCAAGCTCTTCGTAGCTGTCCTTGCCGCCGCCAGCTGCTTCGTGTTCGGTCGCCGCGCGGCGCCCGAGGCGCGCCTGGGGTGGATCTGGATAGGGGCCTTCGCCGCGGTGTGGGCGGTGGGCGAGGCGATTCTCAGCTGGTACACCTTTGCAAGAAACGGTGCCGTACCGTTCCCGTCGGCAGCCGACGCAGCCTTCCTCGTCGCCATGCCTCTTGCCGCCATCGGTGTCCTCCTGTTCCCTTCGGCGCCGAGGTTCGGGGTCTCGCGGGCACGCATGCCCCTCGACGGCGTCATCGTGGCTGGCTCGCTCTTGATCGTCAGCTGGACTACTGCGCTCGGGACCGTCTACCACTCCGGCTCGGGCAGCGTCTTCTCCCAAGCCGTGGCGCTCGCCTACCCGATCAGCGACGTGATCGTCGCCACCGTCGGCATAAGCGTCCTTGCCCGAGGCCGCAACCGCCAGCGCGTGTCAGTGGCGCTCGTGGTCGTCGGCTTGCTGTGCTTCACCGTTACCGACAGCAGCCTCGCCTACCTGAGCCATGTCGCCTCCTTCCGGTACGGCACTCTCGTCGATGCTGGCCGCGTGGCTGGCCTGCTGCTGATCGCCCTCGCACCGATGTGGCCGTCGGAAAGGACCGCGAGCGATCAGGAGGAGGTGGAGAGCCCTTCACTGTGGCAGGTCGCGCTCCCCTATTTCTTCCTCGCCTTAGCGATCACGGCCGCGGCCATCAAGGACACCCAGACTCATCACCTTGGCATGTTCGTTGTCATCGCCGGATTGTGCGTCATCGCCGCTGTGCTCGCCCGCCAAGTCCTCACCATGGTGGAGAACCTCCGTCTCACCGACCAGATGCGCTATGCCGTGAGCACGCTTCGCGCGAACCAGGTGGAGCTCGTCCACTTCGCCCTTCATGACTCACTGACCGGTCTGCCGAACCGGGTGCTGTTCGGCGATCGCATCGAACACGCCCTCGCCCGGCGGGCCTCGCCCACTCGCCGAGTCGCCGTGCTGTTGTGTGACCTCGACAGCTTCAAGGACGTAAACGACACCCTTGGCCACTCGAGCGGTGACGAGGTCCTGATCGCGGCCGCGGACCGCTTGAGCTCCTGCGTCCGCCCGGCCGACACGGTTGCACGCATCGGGGGGGACGAGTTCGCCATCCTTCTCGATGACGCCTCGGGAGCCGACGAGGTGGCGTCGGTCGCGGCCCGAGTATGTTCCACGATGCGGACACCGTTCACGATTGCCGGGCGCGATTTCATAGTGCGGGCGAGCGTCGGCATTGCGATGGCAAGCCAGCAGGACACCCACAGCGAGAAGCTCCTGCAGGACGCCGATGTCGCCCTTTACGCAGTCAAAGATGCCGGGGGTGACGACTACACCTTCTTCGAACCCCGGCTCGGAAGGGCCTACATCGACCGGCTCGGTCTACAGGCCGAGCTTTCGGCAGCTCTTGACAACGGCGAGCTCTTCATGGAGTACCAGCCCGTGATCGAGCTGAAGTCAGGGCGTACCGTCGGTGTCGAGGCACTGTTGCGGTGGCGTCATCCCCGGCGCGGCGTGCTGAAGCCAGCGGACTTCCTCGCGATCGCGGAGAGCTCGGGCATCGTCGTGCAAATCGGTGCTTGGGCGATGGGCGAGGCATTGCAGCAGCTTTCGGGTTGGCGGCAGCGGGTCCCGGCCGCAGCCCGGCTCTGGACGGCGGTCAACGTCTCGGCTCGACAGCTCGCAAGTGGCGACCTTGTCGGGGCTATCACCAAAGCCATTGCTGCGAGCGGGCTGGAGCCCGAGTCGCTGCACCTCGAGCTGACGGAAAGTGCCGTCATCGACCTGGTCGACTGGTCCCTGCTCGCCCTTGCAGACTTGAAGAGGCTCGGCGTGATACTCGAGATCGACGACTTCGGCACGGGCTACTCCTCCCTGGCATACCTGAAGCAGCTACCCATCGACGGCGTGAAGATTGAGGGCGCCTTCGTGGACGGTCTCGGTGCCGACCGCCGCGACGCAGTCATCGTCGAGGCGATCGTGTCATTGGCGCA
Organism: Acidimicrobiales bacterium; assembly: GCA_052146595.1. Taxonomy (GTDB): domain Bacteria; phylum Actinomycetota; class Acidimicrobiia; order Acidimicrobiales; family Bog-793; genus Fen-455. The sequence continues at coordinate 3,021 of JBKQMT010000156.1, read as the reverse complement.
CGCCTTGCACCTCAAGGTCGGCGCAGAAGGAGTCGAGAACAGCCGCCAGGCCGAGTGGCTCGGAACTCTCGGATGCGACTGCGCACAGGGCTACCACTGGAGCGCTCCGCTCGCGGCCGGTGATTTGGAGCAGTGGCTCGGCTCCAACTAGGAGGGCCTACAGCGCGGGTACACTTGAGTCAACCGCTATGCGAGGAGCGAATGCGATGCGACTCAAGCGCAGAATCGTCACGGCCGTTGTGTGTGTCGCATGTGGCCTCGCTCTTGCCGCCTGTGGCCAGCAGATCGTGGCGCGCGTGCGTGCGAGTGACTCCGTCCACGCAGCTTTGACCGGCGTCTTCAAGAGCCCGACGACGCGCTTCGTCATCACCGCACAGGATCTTCCGGGCGCGGCCGGTCTCGCTGACGGCAGCTTCTCTGTCGTGATCACCACATCACGAGAGGTTCAAGGCGACCAATCGGCAGCAGATGAGGGGATCGAGTTCTCTGTCTACCATGAGTCCACCGACTTGGCCGATATCGTCTCGACAGGCGGATCGGAGTACTTCAGGGTAGATCTGCAGGACATCTTTGCCCTCGCCAGCCCCGGTGAGTTCGCCACTGTTTCGAGCGAGCTCGACGCGATGGCGGCCCGCCCGAATCTTGGCTACCTGCACGACATCCTGCTCGGCGACTGGGTGGGCATCTCGACGAGCACCTATGAGGCCGTGTCCCGCCAGCTCACGCCCGAGCTCCCGTCCCTTCCCCCATCGATGTCGGCCCTGCAAGAGCTCAACCAGAACCTGCAGAAGGTCAAGGAGCTGGGTCTCACCGTGTCGTCCTCCTTGGTGCAGGCCGCTCGGACGTGGGCGAGCATCCGTCAAGAGGCGGGCGACGAGTATTCTCTCAACCTTCCCCTCCGGCCCTTCGCCAGCACACTTGTGGACGATCTCGCCAAGCCCGTGGAAGCCTTCTTGAACGAGCCGTCCTTGCCTCCCGCGGAGATCTCCAAGACGCTCGCGCAGATCCCGGCGGGTCTTGCCTTTCAGGCGAACTTCTGGGTATCGAACGGGCTGGTGACGAAGATCCAGGCTTTCATCCCCCGCACGAGCGCTTATCTCATGATAGATGTCTCGCACCCGGCCACCCCGGTCGCGGCTCCAAGTGGTGCAACCACTCTCACGGCGGCCAATCTCACCGCCGTCTTCGGGGAGCTGACGCCGACAACGACCAAGACATTGAGCTTCGGTGGCGGGGTCCTCTTCCGTCTGTTGTGATCCGATCGCCCGCTCGCCCGACCGGCGACGCAAGCACTCTGCTGAAGGCCTCGGCGGGCATATAATCACACTGTGAGTAGTACCAGGCCAAGGATCGAAATCGACCCCAACAGCTCTGTCCCCCTGCACGAGCAGGTCGCCGCTGCCGTACGCCGGGTCATCGCCGAGGGCGAGGCCGGACCAGGCGAGCGGCCTCCTCCGGCACGGGAGCTAGTCGCGCTTGCCCGGCACTTTGGTTACCACGCTGACGAGCTGGTGCGGATAATCGAGCAGGTGTCGTAGCAAGAGCCGTGCAGGTCACGAGGCTGTCGCAGACATCACGACCCTCGCCCGATTAGGTCGCCGTCCCAGGGGTTGGCAAGACCGACTCCACCCTCTTTGCAGGCCCAGTGGTTCTCAGGGCGTCAGGGTCGCCTCTTGTCGCACGCCCGTCGCCGACAGTTCACTTTCCAGCTGTTGTTGCTGACGGCCATCGCGATCTAGGTTCCGATTGCGCTCATCCAGAGGGGGAACTCAATGGGAAAGATGACGGCTCGAGCGGGGGCATGCGAGCGCCAGAAGTGTTCGAGCAATCATGCAATCAGCTCCTTCCTGGCCAGACCTGCATGGGTCAGGCGCCTGGCACGAGTCGGCTGCCTGCTCGTTGCGATCCTCACCGCCTCGGCGTTCGGGATCGTCGTCGGCGTGTCTGCGGTTGCTGCGTCGGCCAAGCTCGGCATCACCTCTTACCCGACTCCGACTCCCGACGCCACCCCGACGTTCATCACCCCGGGCGCTGATGGGAACTTGTGGTTCGGCGAGGGGGCCTGCGCACTCTGCACCACCCAGGCAAGTGCCATCGGGAATATCAACCCGGTGACGGGCGTGATAACGGAGTATCCCCTTCCCACTCCGGACGCGAACGCTGACTCCATTGTCGAGGGACCGGACGGGAATATCTGGTTCACCGAGAACTACGCGAGCCAGATCGGCATGATCACGACTTCTGGCTCGATCACCGAGTACCCGACGCCCTCACGGGACAGCTTTCCCGACAGCATCACCGCCGGACCGGACGGAGACATGTGGTTTGCGGAAGAGGCCGGTCGCATAGGGGAGATCACTCCCGCGGGAGTCATCAGGGAGTATCCGGCCGGCGGCTCTCCCAGTGGAATCGTGACCGGGCCCGACGGCAATCTCTGGGTCACCGACAGTTCGGGTAGCACGGTTGACAAATTCTCTCCATCTGGGACCTTGCTTGACAGCTATCCAACTCCGACCCCGGACAGTTCCCCAGGTGACATGGCGATCGGCCCAGACGGAGACGTCTGGTTCACCGAGATCGATGCGGTCGCCGAGATCACACCCGCGGGGACCATCACCGAGTACCCGACCCCGACGCCTGACAGCCACCCAGGTCAGTTGGTGGCCGGACCCGACGGAGCTATCTGGTTCACCGAGCCTTATGTCAACCAGGTGGCGATGCTCAACCCGTCGACCGGGACGATCACCGAGTACCCGGTGAATGGCTCGAACGCCAGTTCGCCGCTGGGAATCACTGCTGGACCCGACAACAGCATCTGGTTCACAGAAGCAATAACCAGCACGATCAATGAGATTTCCTTGTCACGCCCTGACACCGCCACCTCCTCCTCAAGCTCGAGCGGCCGCCCGGCAGGACTGATCCAGGCAGGTGACTCGAAGCTCAACTGCATCTCGGACGAGCCGACTGCGGCCGCGCTCGCCCAGGATCTCGCCGACACCGGGATCGAGTACAACTGCATCG
>JBKQMT010000155.1:0-34943 GCA_052146595.1 Acidimicrobiales bacterium | reverse complement strand
CCCGAGCCGCCCCGGTGGGGCTGTGCTCAAATGAGACCGGCCGCCGCGCCCGTCAGCATCCGGACTCGGCGCGCTAACGGGCGATCGAACGCAACGAAGTCGAATCCAGCTTGACTGCTACGACCGTGTCGGCCGTGAGGTCGAGAGCCACCGCGCTCGAGACATCTGCCATCAGGGGTCCGATATCTGTTTCCAGGCCGACCCTGGTGACCGGTCCGAGGAACGTGAGGCTCGTTACCCGTCCTTCGAACGAGCCCGGAGCCGGCTTGTCCCCGTTCGAGAGCGGCCCGATGCTGACGTCCTCGGGGCGGAGGAAAAGCTCCACCTTCTCGCCGGCCGGGTGGTTGAAGGTGGGGTCCGGGACCTGCAGTAGGAGCGGTCCACAACGGACAACCCTGTCCTCGAGGGACAGGACCGTGCCCTCGAGCTTGTTCATGGTCCCGACGAAGTTCGCCACAAACGCCGTTCTCGGGCCGCTGTAGATCTGGGCCGGCGTCCCGAGCTGCTCGATGCGACCCTGGGACATCACGGCCACCCGATCCGAAATCGACAGCGCCTCCTCCTGGTCGTGGGTGACGTACAAGGTCGTGATGCCGAGCTCCAGCTGGATGCGGCGGACCTCGGCGCGAAGCTGAACCCGCACCTTTGCGTCCAGGGCGGAGAGCGGCTCGTCGAGGAGCAGGACGCGCGGCTCGATAGCGAGCGATCTCGCGAGAGCCACGCGCTGTTGTTGGCCCCCGGACAGCTGGCGCGGATAGCGGTCCATCGCGCTGGTGAGCCCCACGAGCTCGAGGAGCTCCCGGGCCCGTCGGGCGCGCTTCTCGCGGCTCTCCTTGCGAACCCGGAGGCCGAATTCCACGTTCTGTTGCGCGGTCAGGTTCGGGAACAGGCTGTACGCCTGGAAGACCATGCCCATGTTGCGCTTGTTGGCGGCCTGGCCGAGTACATCTTGACCTTCCACGAGCACCTCGCCCGAGTCAGGCCATTCGAAACCGGCGACGATCCGCAGCGCAGTCGTCTTCCCGCAGCCGCTCGGGCCGAGCAGTGACACGAGCTCGCCGGAGTGAACCTCGAGATCGAGATGGTCGAGTGCGACGACACTTCCGAAGCTGCGGCATAGCCCGCGGAGCTCGACCGTTGCCATGCGGACCCTAGTTATAGTCCCTGATCGCGACGCTAGCCGCACTGCGGCCGCCCCGGCCGAGCAGGTACAGGGCCAGCATTGCCGCCCAGACGAATATGAAACTGATGAACGAAAGAGCGACGCCCTCGTAGGCGGTGCTCGTCCCGACGGTGAACGTGTAGACCGAGAACGTATTGAACTCGAGCAGACTCGCCACCGTGTACTCGCCCATGGCGATCGCGATGGTGAGGAGCGAGCCAGCGATGATGGCTGCGCGGAGATTGGGAAGGATCACCTGCAGCAGGGTTCTCGGCATTGTCGCGCCGAGGCTCTGGGAGGCCTCGACGAGGGTCTTCAGGTCGATGGCTCGCAGCCCCGCGTCAAGCGACCGATAGAGAAACGGCAGCGCGAACACGACGTAGATGAGCGACAGCACCTCGGGACGCACGAACAACCAGGTGACGTTCTTCAAGAAGGGCAAGAGCCCGACTACGAGCACGATCGGCGGCACGACGAAGGGAAGGATCGAGATCAGGTCCATCGCCGGGCGCAGCCCGGGAAGGCGCAGATGGACCCAGAAGACCGTCGGCACCATGAGCACAAGGCTGACGGCGACCGTCTCGAGAGAGATCTGGATCGAGAGCCAGAACGCGGCCCGGAACTGTGGGTCGTCGAACACGGTCAGGTACCAGTGGAAGGCGTTCTGCCCGGGCTGGACTCCCGACAGGCTAAACTGCACGATCGAGTAGATCGGCACGAGGAACACGAGCGCCGCCATCACCAGCCAAATCACGTGCCAGATCGGCACCCGGCTCTGTGCCCGCCGCAAGCGGTGGGACTTTGGGCGAGCCGCCGCGGCCGCCTCTAGCGCAGCCATCGGCTCGCTCGACGCTGGAGCAGCGCGTAGATGACGATAGTTATGACGATGATCACGATCATCCCGACAGCCAGCGCGTAGGCGTCCTGGGGGTTGATGGTGATGTCCCCGTTGATGAGGTCCGCGATGTCGATCGTGACGAGGTTCGAGACGCCGAGGGTCTCGGCCGTGGCGTAGGCGGAGAAGGCGTTGCCGAAAAGCAGCACCATCAGGCCGAGCAGCGAGGGCATCATGACCGGCAGCCCCACGTACCGCCAGAACCCGTAGGCGCTGGCACCGAGGTTCGACGCCGCCTCCCGCCATTCCGGGCGAATCCCCTCGATTACGGGGATCATAAGCAGGATCATAAGGGGGAGCTGGAAGTACGTGTAGCACAATGCGCAGCCGAACAGGCCTTGGAGGCTGAAGGTCGGGTAGATGTTCAGGCCGAGGTGGCCCAGCAGGGTGGTGACGACGCCCAGCGTGCCGAGCGTCGCCACGTAGGCGAACCCGAGCGGCACCCCAGCGAAGTTCGCGGCCATGCCCGAGAACGACACGAACGCCGGCCGGATGAAGCGCGGGACGCCGTGGTGCAAGACGGCGTTGGCGACGAGACAGCCGAGCAGCCCTCCCATGAGGGCGCTCAGGCCCGACAGCTCGAGCGAGAAGACGAATGCCGATGGGTACGGCGCGTGGAAGATGTCGGAGATGTTGGAGAGCGTGAACGCTCCGTTGGCGGTCCGGAAGGCGCCGACGATGAGCTCGCCGGTCGGTATCAGCAAGAAGATGCTGATGTAGGCGAAGAAGGGAAGCACCCCGAGCAAGGCCCATCGTCTGGAGCGCGACCGCTTGCGCGGCCCGCCCCCGACGGCGGCTCCTTGCTTCAGTCCGGGCTCGGCGAACTCGGCGACGGCCACGGGACCTTCCTGACTGCGCCGGTGCCTCTAGCTATACGCCGCCGACCATCTTGTCCCAGTTCGCCAACACGATCGCGCTTGCCTTGTTGATCTGGGCCAAGGTGGGGAATCGTAGGCCCGCGTACTCGCTCGCCGGTGGCAGCTTTTTGGCAAGAGAAGCCGGGATCTTCCCAGCGGCCGCCATGGCGGTATACCGCGCCGGGTGGACGTATCCGGCGAGATACTCGAGCTGGCCCAGGTCCGAGTAGAGGTACTCCATCCAGAGCTTGGCCGCATTCGGGTGCGTCGCGTACTTGCTGATCGCTTGGCAGTAGAAGTTCGCGAACTTGGCGTCGGTCGGTATGCTCACGACATACTTGATGTCCGGGTACTGCTTGGAGTAGCCGATGTTCAGGTAGTCCCAGACGATGGCGATGGGCGTCTCGCCGCTCGCGATCTGCGCCGGATGGCAGTCGACGGGGTTGAAGTTCCCGATGTCCTTCAACTTCTTGAAGAACTCGAGGCCGGGCATGATGTTGTCGAGCGATCCGCCATTCGCGAGAGCCGCGCTCCAGACGGCACCGAAGGCGTCGCCAGCGACGGCCGGGCTGTTGTCGATCGCGACCTGGCCCTTGTACTCCGGTTTGAGGAGGTCCTTCCAGGACTTCGGCGGGTTCTTCACGACCTTGGTGTTCGTGCCGAACGAGGTGACACCGTAGTAGTCGCCGGTCCAGGCGCCGTTTGGCTCCTTGAGGGCGGCCGGAATGTCTCCCCACGTCTGCACCTTGTACGGCTCGAAAGCACCCTCCGAGGCCGCCTGGTCGGCGATCTCAGGCGAGACGTCGACGGCGTCCGGTTCCTTGCTCGTGCCCTTGAAGCTCAAGATGGCCGTCAGCTCCTGTGCCGAGGTGCCGAGCGGGTTCGTCACAGGGCAGTTGATCTTGTACAGGTTGTAGAACTCGCCGATGACGGTGTTCGGAGTCGACTGGGTGCCGTAGTTCGCCCAGTTGGGGGGGTCGGCGATCAGGTTGAGCGTGCCTTCTTTCTGCGCGGCGGCAACAAGGCCCGGTGGCATCTTGGGTGCAGTCACGGCCGCTTTCCGCACGGCTCTCGAGACAAACGGGCTTGCCGAGCTGGCGCCCGCGTCGAACAGCACCCCACCGGCCGCAACCGCTGCGGCACCAAGTCCCGCCTGACGGAGAAAGCGCCTTCGGTCGTACGCCCTTGCTTCTGGTCGGACAACACCTTCATCGCCCTGAGCCATTCCGGTTTCCTCCCTCACTGTTGAGATCCCGCCGCTCTCATTGTTACGATTCCGCCGCGAACTGTACACGGGGGTCCTCGCGAATGTAAGAGAACTCTTCACCAGCTGACAGGGAAACGCCAGATGAAATCCGCGTACCGAGGGCGTACTGAGGGAGACGACGAACTAGTCGGCTGACCGGTGCTACGAGCCTGGCAAGCGACGACGTTTGTACAGGATCGTCTCCCGTTGACTAGCGTTCGTGCATGCCCGTGAACTCTCCTTATTTGCTGACCCCGGGCCCGCTCACCACCTCGGAGAGCGTCAGGCGGGCGATGATGGTGCGTGACTGGGGTTCGCGGGACACGGCCTTCATCACCATGAACCGCGAGCTGCGCGAGCGGCTCGTCACCCTGGCCGGTGCCGAGGAGACCCATGTCTGCGTCCCGCTCCAGGGATCGGGGACCTTTACCGTCGAGGCGACGATCGGGACCCTGGTACCGCGCGACGGCAAGCTGCTCGTGCTGGTGAACGGGGCCTACGGCACGCGCATGGTCCAGATCGCCCGCGTCATGGGCCGAAGCGTGGAAGCTCTCGAGTGGCGCGAGGACCAGTGCGTCGATCCGCAGGCCGTCGGCGAGCGCTTGGCCGGCGACGAGAGCATCACCCATGTCGCAGTTGTGCACTGCGAGACCACCTCAGGCATCCTCAACCCGATCGAGGCCGTGGCCGAGGTCGTGGCGGCGCACGGCCGACCCTTGATCATCGACGCCATGAGCGCCTTCGGGGCCCTGCCGCTCGACGCGCGCCAGGTTCGCTTTGCCGCGGTGGCCGCATCGTCCAACAAGTGCCTGGAGGGCGTGCCGGGCATGGGTTTTGCCGTGATACGGCGCGACGTGCTGGAGCAGTGCAAAGGCAATGCGCATTCTCTGAGCCTGGACCTGTTCGCCCAATGGCAGGGCTTCGAGAAGAACGGGCAATGGCGCTTCACGCCGCCCACCCACGTCGTCGCCGCCTTCATGCAAGCCCTCGACGAGCACGCGGCAGAGGGCGGAGTGGCCGGGCGGGGAGCCCGCTATGGCAGGAACCACCAGGTGTTGGTCGATGGCATGGAGGCCCTGGGGTTCCGTTGCCTGCTGCCGAGAGGGGTCCAGGCACCCATAATCGTCACGTTCCACATGCCGGCTGATCCGAAATTCGACTTCGGGGACTTCTATGAACGCTTGAGCGACAAGGGGTTCTTGATCTATCCCGGCAAGCTGACGGTCGCAGATTCCTTCCGCGTGGGCTGCATCGGCCGTATTGGCGAGCCGGAGATGCGGGGCGCGTTGGACGCGATCGCGGCCGTCCTGGACGAGATGGGCGTGCACGACCTTGCTCCCGCCCTTAGCGTCTGACCGCGGCCCGTCGAGGGACTTGGAAACTGACCGAGAGTCTGGAGGCCTGACCATGTCGTCGCAACGTGCTCATCGCTACCTCGGGCCACTGAGAGCTGCCGTCCTCGACTGGGCCGGCACCACCGTCGATTACGGTTGCATGGCCCCGGTGGCCACGTTCATGCAGGCGTTCGCCGAGACGGGGGTCCCCATCACCGTGGCCGAGGCCCGCGCCCCGATGGGCATGCCGAAATGGCAGCACATTCAAGCCATAACGCGCGACGAGTCGGTTGCCACGAGGTGGGAGGCGGTGCACGGCAAGCGCCCCGATGACGGCGACGTCGACACCCTCTACCAGCGTTTCTTGCCGCTGCAGGTACAGACCGTGGAGCAGCACTCCGATGTGATCCCCGGAGTGGTCGAGACCGTTGCCGCCTTGCGGGGAAGGGGGATGGCGATCGCCTCGACCACCGGCTACCCGCGCGAGGTGATGGACGTAGTCGTGCGCGTCGCCAAGGAGCAGGGTTACGAGCCAGACGTCACCATCTGCGCCGGCGACACGCCAGCCGGCCGACCGGGTCCGTTCATGGCTCTCCAGGCTCTGATAAAGCTCTCCATCAGCCCGGTGGAGGCGGTCGTCAAGATCGGCGACACGGCGGTGGACGTCGAGGAGGGACTGAACGGGGGCATGTGGTCGGTGGGAGTGGCCGTCACGGGCAACGAGGTCGGCCTTTCCGCCGCCGAGTACGGCGCCCTTCCGGCCGAGGAGCAGCTTCGGCTCAGCAAGGTGGCGGCGGCCAGGCTGCTCGCGGCGGGTGCTCATTACGTGGTCGACGGCCTCGCCGATGTCCTGCCCGTCCTGGACAGGATCGAAGAGCGCCTGGCCGCAGGCGACAAGCCCTGACAGCCGGCGGCTGAACGGACTCCCGTGGCTCCGCCGGACCAGCGCGAAGGGGACCTCAATCTCAGCCTGAACCGCGTCGCCTGGTCCGAGCGCGCCCTGGGCGAGGACACGCGGGCCCTGCTGGCTCGCGACGAGGCCGTCTTCGTCCACCAGTCCTTGTCCACGCCCTGTCTGAGCGCGGTCGTGAGGGCCGAGGGATCCTGGCTGGAGGACGCCGACGGCAGGCGCTATCTCGACTTCCACGGCAATTCGGTCCATCACATCGGCTACGGCCACCCCAAGGTCCTGGCGGCGGTCGAGGCTCAGATGCACACCCTGGCCTTCGCCCCGCGCCGGTTCACCTGCGAACCCGCCGTGACACTGGCAGAGACGCTGTGCGATCTCGTCCCGGGCGGCCCCTGGAAGGTGCTGTTCGCGCCCGGCGGCTCCGAGGCGGTCGAGATCGCCCTCAAGATCGCCCGCCTCGCCACGGGAAGGTTCAAGACCGTCAGCTTCTGGGACTCCTTCCACGGCGCCGGCTTCGGCGCCGCCTCGGTCGGAGGCGAGGCACTGTTCCGCTCGGGCGGGATCGGTCCTCTGCTCGTCGGCACCGAGCATGTGCCGCCCTTTGCTTGTTACCGGTGCGCCTACGGCTTCGCCTCGCCGAGCGGGATGCCGGACCTGGACCGGTGCCGGATGGCTTGCGCCCGGATGGTCGAGTACGTGCTCGAGTGCGAGAGTGACGTCGCGGCCGTGGTAGCCGAGCCGATCCGTGCCGTTCCCTACCTGCCTCCGCCGGGCTTCTGGCAGGAGGTCCGCCGGGCCTGCGACCGTACCGGAGCACTTTTGATCTTCGACGAGATCCCGACTGGGCTGGGAAAGACAGGGCGTTTCTGCGCCCACGAGCATGTGGGCGTCTCGCCCGACATCCTCGTGTTGGGCAAGGCCCTCGGAGGCGGAGTGCTGCCCATAGCCGCCGTGCTGGCCCGGGCCGATCTGGACGTCATGGGCGACAAGGCCATCGGCCACTACACCCACGAGAAGAACCCCGTGCTGGCGGCAGCCGCCCTCGCCACCTTGGACGTGATCGCGGAGGAACACCTCGTGTCCAGGGCGGCCGAGCTGGGGGAGTACCTGGTCTCCGAGTTGCGGGCGATGGCCGGTCATCTCCCCGTCATCGGGGACGTCCGCGGGGCGGGGCTGCTGGTGGGCGTAGAGCTGGTGACGCCCGCAGGCGCGCCGGCGATCGACGAGGCCGACCGGGTGCTGTACGCAGCTCTGGGGCGTGGTTTGTCCTTCAAGACGACTATGGGCAGCGTGCTGACACTTTCCCCACCGCTCACAGTCTCCACGGAGGACTTGGCTCTGGCTCTGCGCATCCTGGGAGACAGCCTGGCCGAGGTGACCTGGTGAGCGCCGCTCCGGCCCGTGTCGTGGTGGTGGGTGGCGGCATCCTCGGCACGATGCATGCGGTCTTCGCCGTGCGCTCGGGAGCCGCCGTCGTCCACCTCGAGCGCTACGAGCGACCCCGGGGGGCCTCGGTTCGCAATTTCGGTCTCGTCTGGGTGAGCCGGCGGTCCCCAGGGGCCGAGCTCGCATTGGCGCTACGCGCCCGGGAGCTGTGGGAGCAGGTGGGTCGCGACGTACCCGGCACAGGCTTCCGCGCGAACGGGTCGATGACGGTCGTGTCGAGCGAGCCCGAGCTCAAGGTCATCGATGCCACGGCCGCCCGGAGCGACGCCTCCGAGCGCGGGCTGTCGCTGCTCGATGCCGACGAGGTGCGCCGCATGAATCCCGGCTTGCAAGGCGAGTTCCTGGCCGGCCTTTACTGTTCGCTCGACGCCGCGGTCGAGCCCCGTCTCGCACTCGGGGCGTTACGCGAGTGGCTGAGGGGCTCGGACCGGTACGAGTTCTTGGCCCCGCGTGAGATCGTCGACGTCACAGACCACGAGGTCACAGACTCCACCGGGGCCCGTCACAGGGGGGATCTCGTCGTGCTCTGCGTCGGTGCGGTGCGCGGTGGTCCCTTGGGCCGGCTCTTCGAGGGCGCCCATCTGCAGCCGGTCCGCCTGCAGATGGCCGAGACCGAACCTCTGGGACGCCAGCTCACAACCTCGGTGGCCGACGGCAACTCCCTGCGCTATTCCCCCGCGTTCAGGGAATTCGCGGCCTCGCTGCTGGGGCCCCAGGACGAGGCGCTCTCGCGCTATGGCATCCAGCTGCTGTGCCAGCAGCGCCTCGACGGGGGGCTGACCATCGGCGACACCCACGAGTACGACGAGCCGTTCCCGTTCGATCTGTCCGAGGAGGCGGCGCTGCTCGTCCAGCAGCTGGCCGTTGGGGCTGTCGGGACACCGTTCCCGAGGATCAGGCGTCGGTGGGTCGGCGTTTACCACCAGCTCGCGAGCGTCTCTGATGACGAGGTGTACCTCCGGCGCGACCTTGCATCCGGTGTCGTCGCCGTAACCGGGGTGGGCGGCCGTGGCATGACGATCTCGCCGGCGGTCGCGGAGGAGACGTTCCGTTAGCAAGCCGTGCTCGCCATTGTGAGGTTTCCCGTCGGCTTGCGGAGGGCAACGTCCCGGGGGACCGGAGGCGGCCGTCAGAACGGGACGATCGTCGTGAGCAGGCCCTCTGCCGGTGCGCGACCGGCGAGCGTGCGGCAGAACTCGACGGCGTCCAGCGTCATTCGCGCAGCCTCGGGGCGCTCGGGGCGCTGCCCGAAGGTGCCGCCGGCGGTGCCCGTGAGCTCGAGCAAGAACGGTTTGCCGTGGCGGCGCGCCCATTCCGCGACGATGTCGGCAACGATCCGGCCGTCGTGGTCGGCTCCCAGTTCCGGTGCCCGGCCGAGGGCGTGGGTCACGTCGATGCGGTGCATCCACAGGTCGCGCAGGTAGATGGTGTCGATGAGGTAGCCGAGTCTCCAGGTCTCGTGCACGGGCCCGTCGACTGCGAGCTTGGCGCGACTGCGCACCAGCGCCGGCGTGCGCGTGCGCCCGCGGACGGTCTTGGGTGCGACGGCCGAGAGCCGCTCGATGATCTCTGCGGGGCTGAGCTCGGCACGCTCGTTCACCTGCACCGCGGACAGCGCCGCTTCGAGCGGGCCACCTTGTTGTTTCCGATGGGCGCGGGCCCGACGCAGCTGGTGCAGGTTCTCGCGCACGGACGCGCCTGCTTCGCAGGCGCCGAGCACGTGTTGGTACATGGCGCGGACATCCCAGGCGGGACAGTCGGTCGCGGCTGCCCAGGCTCGGTCGTCCAGCGATCGAAGCAGTTCGAGGGTACGTTCCAGTTCGTAGCTCTGACGGCGCATCGCCTCGCGGTGGGCGAGCGGCTCAATGGTCGTGACGTCAATCGTCGTCATTGTCATGGCGGGCTCCTTTGGCTCGAGCAGGGCGGGATTTCGGCTTGAGTGGGGGGCTCGTCCGGCAATGGGCGAGGAACATGGAGATCGACTCGTCGAGGAGGCTGGTCCAGCGTTCGCCTCCCGGCTCGTTGGAGATCTGCTGGTTGACAAGGCCGGTCACCAGTGCGGTCCACATGTCGACGTGGCGCGCCTCGGTGACTCCGTTGAGGGCGAGCCATTCCCGTGCCTCTCCGAGAGCGCGTACTGCCGGCGCGTACGACTCGGGTGAGGGCTCGAAACCGGGAAGGGTGCGCTGGAAGAGGAGCTGGTAGCGCGCCAGGTCACTGGTGCAGAACTCGAAGAACCGCTGGACACCCACCACGAGAAGGTCGCGGGGTTCGCCGAAGTCGTAAGGATCTGCCATTCTCTCGGCGAACTGCGCCGCCGCCTGGCCGAACATGGCGTCATAGATGGCGTTTTTCGAGCCGAAGTAGGCATATACCGTCGGCGTGGTGATCCCCGCCCGCCGGGCCAGGTCGCGCATCGACAGGCCGGCCAGCCCCTCCTCTTCGACGAGAGCCCAGGCGGCTTCTAGTATCACATCGCGTGCTGAGCGCCGGCGGGCCTCGCGCCAGTCGGTCGCCTCGACGATTTTTATCATCGCTCGTAATATTTATACGGCGTAAAAGTATTGTCAACCAACTGCCCCCACCAGGGCACGGCCGGCGTCAGGCTTGGGTGGTCCAGAAGTCCCAGCGCTCGAGGGTGCGAAAGCCGAGCCGCTCGTAAACGCGATACCCCTCGGGACTGGACTGGAGCCAGGCCCACTTCGCGCCGGCCGCCAGCCCGTCAGAGGCGACTCGGGCCGTCACTGCAGCGCCATATCCACGCCGCCGGCGCGGTGCCGATGTCGCTATGTTGAAGACTCCGACGAAGGGGCCGAGCCGCGGTCCCGGGTCGGCTTTGCAGACAGTAGGGGAGCCCGGAGGCGGCGAGGCGGTCGAACATGCCGGCAACGATGCGGGCGTCCGGATCTATTGACTCGACCCAGATCCCGTTGAACATCGCCACCGGCACGCCGGTCGCTAGCGCCAGTAGGCCGCCCTCCCGCTGCCTCCAGCCAAGGGGCGTTGTGTCGACGAGGTGCTGCCACGTGTCTACCAGGGCGGTCGCGGCGGCGTCAGGATCCACGGCCATGAGATCACGATAGGCACGTTCCCGACAGACAATGAATTCTGGCGCCGGGCGTGCCGACGATTCGCCTGGCCCCCGTGCCTTGGCTCTAGGGAGCGTCTCTCTTGTGTTCGCGAAGCCCTACTCGTATCAGCTCGTAGACGACCAGGCCCACGGCGACCAGCGTGATCACGATCGACATCGTCCCCGTGAGCGCGAGCATCACGGCCAGCGCCAGCAGACCGAGGATGCCGGCGACCAGCCAGAGAAGACGCCTCAGCCTGTCGACCAGGACAACTCGCCGGCCGAAGCCCTCGTTCCGCAAGGACTCTGCGAGGAGCGCGAACTCGTGGTCGTCAGACACGGCCCCGCACCAGCCCCGCTCCGGCGATCGAGCCGGTGATGCAATTCACAGTCACCGCTGCTCGTTCCCTTCCTTTCTTTTGACCCGCAAAGAGTGTGCAACTCAAAGAGCGGCACCGGGATTCCCGATCGCGGCCCCAATCCACAGTGAAGCCAGGATGTGCTCGGCCTGGCGACGTCTTGTGGAGGAGTGCCTGGCAAGGGCCGGCACGGGTCGACGGCCTCATGGTGCCGCCGGGCTTCAGGTGGAGACGCTCCCGATGCTTGCCATCGCGGCGAGACGCTCCTGCCACGGGCTCCGCCCGTGACGACGCCGACCCGGGCCGCCAGGGCTATGGCGTGCTCGTTGCCATAGGCGGAGACGGCGGCGGCGACGGCGCGTCGAGTAGAGGCGCCGGGCCACCGATAACCGGACGGTTTTAGCGGCGATGAAGCTCGGCTCGATCAGCGCAGGCCGAGATCGGCACGATTGGGGCGTCAGCTCAGATATCGTCTTATTAGCAATTCAGGCGGGATTTGCGAAAGGGCGGATGAGGTGTTCGATGTGGAGAACCGGGAGGGTCGGACCTCTCGGGTGAGAGCCACTTGGGTCGGGACGGCTGTCTTGGCCTGTGCATTGCTCGTCGTGACGTCGCTCGGCTCCGGCGTCGCTCAGGCACTCGTGGGACGCCTGTTGCCGACAGGCCCTCAGACAGTGGTCCTCAAGGTGCAGTTCCGAAGCGGCGGCAGCTCCTCGTTCTCGGGCACCTTTGCCGGCAAGCGGTTGCAGGGCAACTTCGAAGAGACCGATCCGTCGATCTCGGCCAAGCTCTGCCCGACGAACAGCCCAAATGACACCGGTACGACATTTACTTACGCCGGGAAGTACAACGGCACCTCCTACGTGTTCAATGGTTGCGTCGTCTCCTCTCCTGCCGTTGCGAGAATCTCGTTCAGGATGACGGGAAGAGTCGGCTCAGTCTCCATGAGCGGTCGCACGGTGGGCGGGGCGCTCACGGCAACAGCGTGGACCATGCCTTTCAGGGGAAAAGTGGGCGGCCAGGCGGTAAGCGGCACGGCGACGCTCACGGGCGGGGGAGACACACCGAACGGCGTGTCCATCCTCACGGCCCGCCTGAAGATCGGCCCATAGACCTGCTCGTCCCGTCCTGGGGCAGGGCGTTGCCGTGCTCGCTCGCCTAGCTTCGGGACGAGGACGTTTCATGGCACGATGATCACCATGCACAAGCTCGGCGTGATCGCGATCGGGGTCATGGCGCTGACGGTTACCGCTTGTGGCGGTACCGCTAAGAACGTCACCCCTACGACAACCAAGAGTGTCACCACGACAACGAGCACAGTCCCGACCGGCACGCAACCTCGCGGACCGCAGATTGGCTCGGTTGACTGGCGCAACGTGACACTCCCCGGTTCAGTCTGCGGTGCCTCAGGGCCGATCCGCTTGAGGCAAGGGCGAGCGACCATCGCCGCGCCTCAGGGGGTTCAAGCCGCGACGAACCAGGTGCTGATCTCGGGCGGCAGTGACGTCGTCTACGGCGAGCTGCAAAGCGGAGGCCAGGACGTGGCCGCCTTGGATGTCTGGTGTACGAACTCCGGGGGCACGGCCGAGGGGCAGATCGAGAACTCATGGGTCATCTACTCGGTCGCTTCTGGCACGCTCCGGGTGCTCGGTACCCTCGTCCCCCGACAGCCGTCCAGCCCTAAGCCTCCGCACGTGCCGTACTTCGAGAGTGACCCGAAAGGCATCTTGATCCAGCCGGGGAGCATCACCGTGCACGAGCTTTGGTACGCGTCCGGTGATGGAACCTGCTGCCCGAGCATCCGGGCCACGACAGTGTGGACATACGCCGACGGCGTGCTACGCCCGACCTCGACCACCCACACCTAGGCCCGCCGGAAGTCTCAGGGCCGACGCGGCCGGGAAGGACGGACCGGCCGGACGGGCCGGAACGGCTGCCATTACCTGTGCCCAGCCCCTGTCATGGAGATGCGGCCGAGCCGGTGACACGAACGCGCACATCGGCCGCCACTGCACCCTTCTCGAGGACGAACACCGGGTTGAGGTCCATCTCGGCGATCTCCGGCAGATCGTCGACGAGCGCAGAGACCCGGTGCAGCACCTGGCTCAGGGCGTCGACGTCAAGGGCCGGCGCCCCCCGATAGCCGGTCAGCAGCCGGTACGACTTGAGCGAACGCAGCATCTCCTCGACGTCGGCGTCGGTGAGCGGCGCGATCCGGACAGCGACGTCGCCCAGCACTTCGACGAGTCTGCCACCGAGGCCGACCATGACGACCGGCCCGAGCAGCCGGTCGCGGTTGACGCCCACGATCATCTCCTGGCCGGAGTCGATCTGCTCTTGCACGAGGAGCTCCGCTACGACCGCGCCCAGCCCGGCGCGCTCCAGGTCGGCGCGGATCGTCCGGACCGCGTCTGCCGCGGCTGCGGGCGTCGACACCCCGAGCCGCACCCCGCCGACATCGCTCTTGTGGATGGCGGCGGCGAGCTTGACGACTGCGGTGCGCCCGAGCTCGGCTTGGGCCGCCTCCGCCTCGGCCGGGGTGCGCACGCGAAAGGCACGGGGCACGGCGATGCCATAGGCGTCGAGCAGGCTCTGGGCGTCGAGTGGGTCCAGCCAGCCGTCGGTTGCGTTGCGACCGGCATCGGCCACGAGCCGGCGAACACGACGGGCGTCGACCTCCGGTCGGAGAACCTTGCCAACCGGTCGCGCCCGCCGCTCTTGCCATGCGAGGCAGCGGCCGAGGGCGCGTGCCGCGTTCTCCGGGAAGGTGAACGAAGCGATGCCAGCCTCGCGCAGGACTGGCGGCGGGCCCTCCCTGTTCATGAACACCGCCACCAGCGGCACGTCCCTGGCGGGCTCGCTCCGGCTGAGCTCGTTCCGGGCCGCGACGAGCTCCGCGGCCACCTCCGAGGCACGAGTGAGCAGCGGTGTGTTGAACATGACGATCAGGGCGTCGATCTCCGGTGCGGCCCCGAGGATGCGGACCGCCTGGCCGTACTGCTGGGCGGTGGCGCTGGCGATCATGTCGACGGGGTTGGACACGCTCGCCTCCGGAGGGAGCAAGGACCTGAGGCGTGCCGCCGTGAGCTCGCTGAGCTCGGGCACGACCAGCCCGTTGCTCTCGCAGGCGTCTGCGGCGAGAACGCCTGGTCCGCCCCCGTTCGTCAAGACGGCCACCCGACGGCCCCCGAACCGCCGGTGCGAGCCGAACACGGTGGCGAGGTCGAGCATCTCCTCCATGGACTCGGCGCGGATCACGCCCGCCTGCTGGAACAAGGCGTCCACAGCGGCGTCGCCGGCAGCCAGCGCGGCTGTGTGCGAGGCCGCCCCTCGACGCCCGGCCTCTGTCCGGCCCGCCTTCACCGCCACGATGGGAACCCGCCTGGCGACTCTGCGGGCTATCCGGATGAACCACCGCGGGTCCTGGATCGATTCCAGGTAAAGCAGGACGAGGTCGGTGGCGGGGTCCCGGTCCCAGTACACGAGCAGGTCGTTGCTGGCGATGTCGGCACTGTTGCCCACCGACACGAAGGAACCGATCCCGAGCCCGCGCACCTCTGCCGCCTCGAGCACGGCGAGCCCGAACGCCCCCGACTGGGTCAGCAGGGCCGTCCGCCCTGGTGGGGGGACGGTACGGCTGAAGGTGGCATTGAACCGTGCGCCGCCGTTGCCGCTGAGTATCCCCGTGCAGTTCGGCCCGACGAGCCTCACGCCGCGGGCGGCAGCCGCCTGCACTACATCGGCCTGGAGAGCGGTCCCGTCCGTTCCCGTCTCCGCGAACCCGGCTGAGACGACGCAGACCGCCTTGATGCCGAGATCACCGGCCTCGGCGACCACTCCGGCAGCGGCGGACGCCGGCACGCAGACGACGACAAGATCGGGTACGACAGGACAAGAGGCCAGTTCAGGGTAAGAGACGACGCCTTGCACCGCCGGATGTCTCTTGTTCACCGGCAACACGGTCCCGTCGAAGTGGCTCGCGACCAGGTTGGCGAAGAGCATGCCCGCGATCGTGTTCGGATCAGAGCTCGCCCCGACCACGGCGATCGCCCGAGGACGTAAGAACGCGTCCAGCGCCTCCTGCGTCGCGTGCAGTCGGTCCGCCAGGGCGGCGTCGAGGTGCTGCTCGGACTCGGCGTCGGCCTCCTCGAGGCCGTGGAGTTCCACCCCTCCAGTCTCGTTCAGTCGCCCGCAGGGCTCTAGGGTCGAACGTCACTCGGCTAAGGCCCACAAAGGGTCTTTCGGCCGGGCCGAAGGCGACCGAAAGAGTCTTTCGGGCCTAGTCGGCCTCGGCTCGCAGGTCGAAGATGGAACAGGTGACAGCGTTCTTGTCCCGTGCGAGTGCCGCAAGCGTCTGCGCAGCACGATGCCGGCCTCTTTGGAGGTGACTCCATGACCAGTGTGGCTGAGCGGCCCAGGCCTTTCGTCGTGCCGGAGTTCTGCAAAGGGTGTGGGCGCTGCATCACTTCGTGCCCGAAGGGCTGCATCTCGATCGGTACTGAGATCAACCCGGAGACGGGGCTGGTCCCGATCGTTCTCGACCTGACGAGATGCAACGGCTGCGACCTGTGCATCGACGCCTGCCCGGAGCCGTACGGTCTCCGCCCGCAGGGAGACGACGAGGCTTTCGAGCTGCTCGACCCCGCCACGGTCCTCGGCCCCCGGCCCTCAGAGGCACCGATGCCGGAGCCCCGGCCGGACACCACGGTCTCGTTGCCGGAGCGGGAGCCTCTCATCGTCAAGGGGACGTACGCGGTGGCGGTCGGCGCCCTGCTCGCTGGCTGCCGCCATGTGTTCGGCTACCCGATCACCCCCTCGACCGAGGGCGCCGAGCTGATGGCCAAGGTGCTCCCCAAGCTCGACGGCGTCTTCGTCCAGGCGGTCAGCGAGGTTGCGACCGTAAACATGATGTACGGCGCCGGCGGCGCCGGCAAGCGCTGCATGACCTTCACCAGCTCTCCGGGCTTCAGCCTCATGCTGGAGGGGATCTCGTACATGGTCGGGGCGGAGGTTCCGGCGGTGTTCGTGAACATCATGCGGGGCGGGCCGGGCCTGGGCAACATCGGGCCCGAGCAGGCGGACATCAAGCTCGTCTGCCGTGGTCTCGGCCACGGCAACACCCACGCCATCGTCCTGGCCCCGGCGACGCCGCAGGAAATGCTGGACATCGCCATGGTCTCTTTCGAGCTCGCCTTCAAGTACCGCAACCCGGTCGTGATCGTCGGCGACGGCTATCTCGGCCAGATGACAGGGAAAGTGCGCCTGCCACGCGAGATGGTGAGACCGGGGATCCCCGAGTGGGCTGTGTTCGGCGACCGCTCGCACCGGCGCAACCTGATCTGCTCCATCTACCTCTCGGAGGTGGACCTCGAGCGGCACAACAACCATCTGAACGAGAAGTACGCCCGAATGACCGCCGAGGAGCAGCGATCCGACCTCTACCGTTGCGAGGACGCCGAGATCCTCCTCGTGGCGTGCAACACGCCCTCGCAACTTGCCAAGGGGGCCGTCAAGGAGCTGCGGGAAAAGGGCCTGAAGGTAGGCCTCTTCCGTCCCATCACCCTTTGGCCCTTCCCGATCGAGGCCCTCCGCCCTCTCGTCGACCGGGTGAGGCGCCTCGTCGTCGTGGAGGCGAGCAGCGGGCAGCTGGAGGACGAGCTCCGGCTGGCGCTCAGCCACGCCGATGTCCACCTGCCAGCCCCGATGAGCCACGTCCGCCGCATGGGTGGGCTCCTCCCGTCCCAGGACGAGATCGTCGCCCACGTGCTGAGCCTGGAGGAGGTGCGCTGATGCCGACCTCGGTCTTCTACCGCGAGTTCGAACGCCACGGGGAAGGCGTCAACGCCCACTCGACGACGTACTGCCCCGGATGCGGTCACGGCCTGGCGCAGAAGTACCTGGCCGAGGCGATCGACGAGCTCGGCGTCCAGGACCGCACCGTCCTCGTCTCGCCCGTGGGCTGCTCGGTGTTCATGTACTACTACTTCGACGTCGGCAACTCTCAGGCCCCGCACGGGCGCGCTCCGGCGGTGGCCATGGGCCACAAGACGGCGAACCCGGACTCGATCGTGGTCTGCTATCAGGGAGACGGCGACCTCGCCTCCATCGGCCTGGCCGAGATCGTGAGCACGGCACAGCTCGGGATCCCGATCACGGTCATCTTCATCAACAACGCCATCTACGGGATGACCGGCGGCCAGATGGCTCCCACGACGCTCATCGGCCAGCGTACGACCACCACGCCGGCGGGCCGGACGCTGTTGGCCGGCCAGCCGATGAAGATGGCCGAGCTGATCTCGGGCCTGGACGGGCCCGTCTTCGTCGAACGGGTCGCGCTCTATGACAACAGGCGGCGGACACACGCCAAGCGCGCCATCAAAAAAGCGCTCGAGCTGCAAGTCTCCGGCACCGGATTCGCTTTCATCGAGGTTCTCTCCGAATGCCCGGTCCATCTAGGCCTCGAGCCCGAAGCCGCCGAGGACTGGGTGAGGGACAACATGGTGCCGGTCTTCCCGCTCGGGGTGAAAAAGGACACCACCGACGGGGCGGCCTTCCCCGCCATCCCGACGGCGAGCTTCGACCCGGAGACTGCCCTGAGAGCGCTGGACACGACCACCGAGCGCCCACCTCGCTTCGCCGAAGGGTTCCCGACCCACATCGACCCCGAGGACGTCAGCTTCAAGCTGGCCGGCTCTGGTGGTGACGGCGCCCAGACCGCAGCCATGATCCTCACCCGCAGCGC
Organism: Acidimicrobiales bacterium; assembly: GCA_052146595.1. Classification (GTDB taxonomy): domain Bacteria; phylum Actinomycetota; class Acidimicrobiia; order Acidimicrobiales; family Bog-793; genus Fen-455. Next base: position 16,922 of record JBKQMT010000155.1, on the reverse strand, counting down.
CATCAACGAAGGCTTCGACTCGACGCACATCCCTAGCTACGGCCCCGAGTCCCGCGGCGGCACGTCGTACGCCGACGTCCATGTGGCCCTGAAGGAGGTGCTGTCGCCGGCTGCACCGAGTCCCCACGTGCTCGTGGCCTTCAACGCTCCCAGCCTCGCCAGGTTCGCCCCGTGCGTGCGCCCCGGTGGGATGGTCGTGTACGACAGCTCCGTCATCGGCGCCCCGCCCGACGATCTCGCCGCCGGGGTCAGGACGGTAGCGGTGCCCTTTGCCGCCGTGGCTCGGGACCTCGGTGCCGCGCTGGTGAAGAACGTGGTCGCCCTGGGCGCCCTCCAGGGAGCGACGAAGGTATTTCCCGAGGAGACTTTCCTTGCTGCCATCTGCGCCGCGCTGAAGGAGAAGTGCGCCATGATCCCGATCAACGAGGAGGCGTTCAGGGCGGGGGCCAAGCTCGCCGCCGAGCAGCTCGACTAGTCGGCTCCGTCTCATCCAGGGCGGTCCCTTTGACCCGCCGCCCTAGCGGCCGGAGGACACCGGGCCAGTTCACCCCCTCCAGGCAAGGCTGCTCGAGGCTACTTGACGACGCGCGTATACTCACAGTGGCGAAGCGCTCACAGAACGAGACTTCGCCTAGGGGGGAGACACGGGCGACGTGAGCAGCCCTCGGCGCGAGATAGATCGCCGCTCGGCTCTCAAGCTGATCGGTGGGGCAGCTGCGGGCGCTGTCGTCGGCCCGCGCATGCTGGCAACCCCGGCACCCTCGTCCAGCTACGCCCTTGTCGCGACGAGGCCGTACCTCCCCCACGCCCGATCGCTCCCAGAGGCACTGCGGGCCGCCCTCACCGACTCGGCCACGCCGAGCCTCGCCTTCCAGGCCATCCGGACGACGGACATGGTGTACCTGGGCTTCGAGTTCTACAACGCCAAGGCCGTCGTCACCGCCGGACAGACCGAGATCGTCGCCGAGAACACCAAGCTGCCGATGTACATGGTCGTCGTGTTCCCGTCCCAGCACCTGGGCGAGGAGTGCGTGGCTTACACTCCGGGCGCGACCACCTGGCCGACCACGCCGATGAGGGGCGCCCTCGCCGGCTTCAGCTGGCTTGCCTTCGAGCTGCCGGGGACGGCGAGGGTTCCCTACACGATGGCGGGGCTGCTGGACTGGTCGAAGGCGACACCCGAGCTCGTGCCGGTGGCGACCTCGAGCTCCGGCTTGCCAGCTGCGCCCGATCCCCTCCATACCGCCCTCGAGATCCCCTGGCAGCTATGGCTCACGCCGCTCGAGCACGGTACCTGGCACCACTCGGTGAGCCCCGTCACATTCAACAAGCTCACCGAGCTCTGGCACACCAGGCTAGGGGCCGGCGCCTTCGAGCCACCCGCGGTCACCCCCCATCTCAAGGCCTTCTGGGCCCCGGGCTACCCCGGCACGGCTCTCGCGGCGCTCCCCGGCGACCCGTGGCTCATGTCCCTCCTCCCTGAGAACCGCCTCGACATCGTGACCCTGACCACCGGCAGGTCGGCCGGCGACGCCCCCCTCGACGTCGACCTGCTCCTGCTCTCCGCCCTGGGGGCGTCGGTCAACATCCAGGGCTCGTGGAACCCCGGCCCCAACTCGCCCGTCGACCTCTCCGCCTGGTGGCACCGAGCTTCGATCGGGCGGGACAGCTACGTGCGTGTCGTGATCACCGGCTACCTGTTCCCCTGGGGCAACCGCGCCAGCAGGATCATAATTTCCGACCGGGAGATCCAGGTCAACGCGAACGGCGAGGCCGTCGCCTACCTCGTGCAAAAGCAGTACATCGCCGTGAAACAGCCGCAGATCACCTATGCCGGCGATCCTGACGAGCCCGACGGCGGAAGGGGCAACCCGATCCGGAGCCTTCTCGTGAAGACAGTGACGACTCCGCCGATCGACTTCGACCACAAGGCCGACATGGCCATCCAAGTCCCGACGTCCACCCCTGGGACCTACTACTCGACCGACGACGTGCTCTGGGTGCGCAGCGGCGGCGAGGACGTCGCGTTCTCCTTCGTCGGCACCGACACAGAGGGCAGGGACGTCGACTTCACGACCGGGGTCATCTGGGTGTCGTCCACCTTCGTGCAGGGGTTGGCCGACATGAAGCAGGTGGCCACCGCCTACCGCGCGGCGGCCGCCAGCCGGCGCTCGCCCTCCTTCGGCGGCTCGCTCTTCGCCTTCGCCGACACCGTGGGCGGGACCCCAGGGTCGACGGCCCAGCACGTCAACACCTACGGCCTCACCGCCTTCGTCGCCGAGAACCAAAGGGGCAATTTCTATCCCGGGCTCGATTCGGCGACGGTCAGGCTGCCGGGAGCGGAGCAGATCGTGGGCGCCGGCGCCACGCCGTTGCCGAGCCCGAGTGTGTCCATCCATTCGAACTACCTGAGCCACGGTTTCCAGAGCGGCGTCACCGAGGTGTACCTGCAGGTGATGCAGAACGCGCCCGGCCTCTCCTTCCCGCCCAACCTCGTGGGCGGGATGGCCACGCCCAACTTCGACGTGAGCGGGATCGCCCGCGACCTCGGTCCCGTGGGCGGCGACCTCGACGACCTGCTCGCTGGGAAGTTCGATCCGTCCAAGTACTTCAACATGCTCTCCGGCGACATGGGCAAGCTGCTCGGCGCCATATCGGTGGCGGACATCATCCTGCCCGCGGACCCCGACGAGGCGACCGCCAACGGCCAGGCCCCGCAGATCTCCGACAAGATCATCTACCCGGACGACGACGACACGAAGCCCCCCACGGCTCTCGACGTGAAGATCGACTGGACCCCGACGGTGACGGGGGACACGCCCGGTTTCTTCCGGCCGCAAGACGGCAGCGGCCTGACCATCCACGCCGAGATCTACACCCCGATCGCCAATCCGAGCCAGACGACCTACTCGATACACGGGGATCTCACCAACTTCCAGCTCGTCCTTTTCGGGAAGGCCGCTCCGTACATAGCGATCACGTTCAACTCCTTCACCTTCGACTCCAAGACCGGCGCCAAGACGTCGATCCAGCCGGACATCGACTCGGTCGAGTTCAAGGGCCCCCTCACTTTCATAAACGCCCTGGAGAGCCTCTTGAGCTCCCTCGGCGGGCCCTCGATATCGGTCACGGACGGGGGGGTCAACGCCAGCTACTCGCTCGCCCTGCCCGACGTCGGGGTCGGTGTCTTCTCGCTCCAGAACCTCGCTCTTTCCGCCGGGGTCAACATCCCCTTCGACGGGACCCCGGTGCGGGTCCGCTTCGGCCTGTCGTCGAGGGACAACCCGTTCATCCTCGCGATCGACCTGTTCGGGGGCGGCGGTTTCTTCTCCCTTGGCATAGGGGCGGACGGGATCGAGCTGATCGAGGTCTCGCTCGAGTTCGGCGCCGACTTGTCGATCGACCTCGGCGTCGCCAGCGGCGGCGTCTCGATAATGGCCGGCATCTACTTCTCGCTCCAGACGGTGCCGACGAAACAGGTGCAGCTCACCGGGTTCCTGCGAGCCGACGGCAATCTGTCGGTGCTCGGGATCATCTCGATCTCGATGGAGTTCTACCTCGGGCTCACCTATCTCGATCCCGGCAAGGCCTACGGCACTGCGACCGTCTCGGTCTCGGTCAGCGTGCTGTTCGTGAGCGTGTCGGTGGGCGTGACCATGCAGAAGACCATCGGCGGGAGCGGTGATCCCGACTTCAAAGAAACCCTGACGGAGAGGAACTGGACAACCTACTGCGAGGCCTTCGCATGACGACGACGCAACGGGTGCTCTGGACCGCCTGCCCGCACGGGACGGCGGCCGGCAAGCTGCAGGTCTCGGTGCACGTCGGGCCTCAGTTGTTCCCTAACGGGAACGCCGTGTCGACGCTGACGGAGTTCCCCGACTGGGAGGCCTGGCCGGGGACGAAGGTCAGCTTCAAGGTCAAGATCGGGACCGGCACCTACGACGCCGACATCGTGAGCGCGGCACCGTCCTTGTCGCTCTGGCAGGCCCTCTTCCCCTCTTCGACCCCGGTAGACCCCTACGAGTACAAGAGCCCGACCGGCTCCCCGCTCTACAGCTACCCGGCCGGTTTCGTGCGCCAATTTTTCCAGAACGCCTATGCGGCCCTCGCCAACACCGAACCCGTCGGGGGCTGGCCGAGCTTCCAGCTCCTGACGAGCGACGCCAGCAGCTTCGGACGATTGCCGCTCACCAACAGGGACCTCGACTACCGGATCGACCAGGTGCGCTCGATGTTCCCGAAGGGCGGCGGCCCGATCCCACCGGGGGCGGGTCCGCAGCCGGCGACCGACCTCACGCAGAACTACCTGTTCCTGCAACCGCTCACCAAGCCGAAAAAGGGTCAGAAGTACAGCGACACGACCCCTCCTCCGGTCCCGCAGTTCGACTTCCATCAGGCCGTCTCGCTCCTCGGGCGTCACCCGCCCCTCCTCCGCCTCTTCGGGCTCGTCTACGAGATCGAGCTCACGCGCCCGAGTGGGCTGTCGGGCACCGTCGAGGTGTCGGTGATCCCGAGCTGGAAGCCGAAGCTGTCGCACCGGAGCGGGCCCCGACTGACCACGGACGTCATGCCCCTGACAATGACCAATGCTGCCGAGTGGATCCCCGCCCACAGGCCCACCGACCCGGAGATCACCTCGGGATTCATGCGCTTTTCCGACCCGGACTACGAGGTTGTGGAACTCGACCTGGACGGGGCGACGATGAAGACGTTCAACTTCGTCCAGGGCATCGAGCACGCCAACACCGAGATGGCCTCGGCGGACACGCCGACGCACTACGCCGTGCCGTCGCTGCGCTCAGCCGGCCTCTCGGTGGCCAAGACCGGCAACGCCCTGTCGCTCTATGAGAACTGGCAGAACAACGACACTTTCAACTCCGCCATCGAGTCGACTCCGCCCGGGCTGGTCAAGCTCTACTTCGAAGACATGGCACAGGGCTACAGGGTCGACGTGTGGTCGAAGACACGGGGCCGCTGGTTCCAGCTCTGTGCCCGCACGGGGGCGAAGGACCCGGGGCTCGGCGGCTACGGCATCGGGTCGCCGCCGACGGTCGTGCCCGTCCCCGACGGCGACGAGGGCTGGGTCGAACCCGCCACGACCCAGGCTGCCAGCCCGGGCGCACCGAACCCGCCCGTGTACGTGCCGGAGTACCTGATGAGGTGGGCAGGATGGAGCCTCGTCGGCGCCCGGCCCGGCAGGCACCTGTCGGACGTCCCCTCGGACGGACTCGAGCCAGACGCGGCGAACCCGGCCAACGGCAACCTTCAGGTCCGCGTCGACTACGCGGCGACGCCGGGGACGCTGCCGACTCTGCGCTTCGGCAGCACCTACCGCTTCCGCGCCCGGGCCGTCGACCTCGCCGGCAACAGCGTCCCGTTCAGCAAATCGGGGCCCTTCACCTGGGCCACGGGCGAGGTGACCTATCGCCGTTTCGAGCCCGTCCCCTCGCCCGTCCTCGTCCCGACCGCGCCCCGGACGCCGGGTGAGCACCTCGAGAACCTCGTGATCCGCTCGAACTACGACATCCCCGACGACGATCCGAGCATCGTGGCGTGCGAGCGCCACATCGCTCCGCCTTCCACGGGCGAGGACATGGCGGAGACCCACGGCGTCCTCGACGGTCCCGACGGCCACCCGGACCCCTCGAGCTACGCGCTCATCGCCGACCGGGACGGCCTCACCTACAAGTCGCTCTCGGTCCGCAACCTCTACGGCGGCCAGATCGACACACAGCCGCTCAACGGAAAGAACGAGTGGGTCTACTACCCGCCCGGGGCGAGCGCCACGCCCTTCGGCGTCCCCTACCTTCCCGACGTCCTCTCGCGGGGCGTGTCGCTGCTCAACCTTCCCGGGAGGCCCGGCGCCGTCGTGCGCTTGCCGTTCGACTCGGTCGGTGCCTGGCCGTCGCGCCGCGCCGTCCGCCTCGTCGTCAGTGCCGGGGTGGGCGCCCCCCTCTTGCCTGCTGTGCAAGACCTCGACGGGGTGATCACCGTGAAGGCGCCGAAGGCATCGATCACGCCCGTCTTGATCAGCTCTTACATCGCACCGGCGGACCTCGAGTTGATGGCGCTGTGGCAGTGGATCGTGGACGAGGGCAAGGCGACGCCCGTCTTGGAGGCCTTGATCCTCGACCGGCTCCACTACATGTTCACGCCCTATCGCGAGCTCGTGATCATCCACGCCGTCCGCCAGCCGTTGACACCGCCTGTCATCGAGAAGCTCACCGTCACCCGACCCTACGGTGCCACCTACGCCCTCTTGAGCGGTGATGCCCGAGCTGAGGTCCAGAGCACGATCCGCGTGGACGTGCTCGCCGCTTGGGCCGACCCCTACGACGACGGCCTGAGCGAGCAGGGTGCCGTGCTCCTCGACAAGACATCGCGCGTCGACGAGATCCCGCTCGCGCTCGGGCAGAGCAGTGCCATCATCCTCGACAAGATCCGCCACGACTTCGGTGACACCAGGCACCACGAGGTCTTCTACAGCACCGTAGCGACGACGAGGTTCCTCGAGTACTTCACCGAGGTTGTCACCGAGACGCTGCCTGGCACGACTGCGGTCGTCTGCTCGACGAGGGGTTTCGCACCCGGAACCGTCGACGTTCGGGCCGCGGACGACACTGCGACGATCTACCGTTCCGGGGTCGACTTCACCGAGGACGACTCGGCCGGCTCGATCGCACGGATCGCGACCGGGTCCATTCCGGACAACGCCTCCGTGTCGGTGCAGTTCGTTGCTCCTCCCGTCACCCGCTCCAGCCTCGAGAAGGACGCCCACCCGCCCACGGTGTTCGGCTACCTGAAGTCGGTCCCGAGCACGGCCCGGCCGCCTGCACCGGACGTGCGCTATCTCATCCCGGCGTGGAACTGGGTCACCCAGGCGTCGGCGAGCTCGCCGAGCTCCAGCCGGGTCGGCAACGTGCTGCGCGTCTATCTCGGACGACCTTGGTTCCAGAGCGGGATCGGCGAGCTCCTCGGGGTTGTCGCCTCGAACGTGGCCATCGGCCGCCTGCCGACGCGCCTGCAGCCTTTGGTGAGCGGCTTCGGCTCCGATCCGGTCTTCTCTGCCGGCCCGGTCGGGACGGCGCAGGTGAGCAGCTTCCCGCTCGCCACCCACAAGGGGACCGGGCTCCTGCTCGAGGAGCAAACGGGCCTGTTTCCCTGGGTGGATGTCGCCGGCCACGAGGTCGGCTGGGACAAGGACCGGCGCCTGTGGTTCGCGGACATCTCCATCGGCGCCGGCCAGTCGTACTTCCCGTTCGTGAAGCTGGCCCTCGTGCGCTACCAGCCCGCCTCGCTACCCGGCATCGCGCTCTCCCGTGTCGTGCAGGCCGACTTCATCCAGCTCACTCCCGACCGGTCGATGGGCCTGACGTACCCGTCCGACACGGAGGTCAAAGTGGAGGTGCTCGGCCCCGGCTACCTCGCGACCGCGAACAGCGGCACGCCCGACACGATGCGGGCTTACCTGCAGCTGAAGACGGTCGAGACGAGCGACCCGGACCTGCAATGGATCATCGATCCGGCGCATCCGGACGGCACGCTCCTCACCGTCACGAGCTCGAGCGCGGCCAACACCGTCTGGACTGGCACGGTGACGCTCCCCAAGGCTCGCGGCACCGTGCCCTACCGGATCCTCGTGGCCGAGTTCGAGGAGCACACGGTCGTGCGCGCCGGCAACCTCAGCGCGAAGGTCACCTACCTCGACGCCATCGAGATCTGAGGTCCGCCGGCGGCACCCGCCGGCGCGTGCTCAGCTCGCGTGCTCAGCTCGTGTGCTCAGCTCGCGTGCTTTGCGAGCTCTTCTCCGAGCTCGCGGATCTTGGTCCTGTCTGAGGCCGGTACCAGCTCTTGGTCCGAGGGGCAGAGCGTCAGGAGCGCCACCGACTCGATCGTGTTGTACGTCGTGATCGACCGGGGCAGCTTGGTCTGGGACTCCACGCTGTTGGCCCCGAGCGCGACCGAGACCATGGCGTTGTCGATCCCTCCGCCGCGGTGCAGGAAGGCGCAGAAGGCCGATCCGTCGGTCAAAAGGGCGCGCATGGCGGTGTTGCCCCGCTGTTGGACATAGGTGACGAGGGCTGGGTCGGCCTCCGTCACGTCCATGAGGTACTTACTGTCCATGACGGCGGAGGTCTTCGGCGGCGACAGCGGTCCCGTCGCCCTCGGCGACAGCGGTCCCGTCGCCTTCGGCGCCGGTGCCGCGGGCCCGGTCGCGCCGCAGGACGCACAGGCTACGGCGACGGCCAGCAGAAGGCTGGTGAAGACAACGAGTCTGCGGGAGCCCCGTTTCGCTGTGCTCATTTCGCCTCGCTTTGGGAAGACTCTCTGGCGCTAACCGTCGGTTCGGACGGAGGTCGCCGGGCAAGGATCGAACCACGAACGGGTTCGAGGGTTAGTCAACCCCATACGGCCGTCCGCGTCGAACTCGCCATGTGACGCGGTCCGATATCGGTGATCGGCGACTTCATCAGCGGCTCCCATTGAGGGCGACAGATGCCGGAGTCGCTGCCGCCGCCCTCTTGCCGATCGTCGGAGCGACCGAGACGGCTCGGACGGTGGTTCGCGAAATCGGCAATCCATCTAGGTACGTCCCCCGTATTACCTCGCGACCGGAGCTACTTATGGGGAGGAATGGCGTGGAAACAACTTCGTCGGGCCCAACAACGAGGCGGCGCCTGCGCGTCGCGACCGCAGGCGTTATCGCCGCCACGGCGATCGGCGGGATGTTCGCCGTGCCCTTGTTCGCCGGGGCACAGCAAGCCAAGCATTCGAGCTCGAGCTCGGCGCTCCAAGAGCGCAAGGTCGGCAAGTACGGCGAGGTGCTGGCGGACTCGGCCGGGTTCTCGCTCTACGTGCTCAGCACCGAGTCAAAGGGCACGCTGCACTGCACGAGCGCCTCGTGCGTCGCGGGCTGGCCGCCGCTGCTCGTTGCCAAGAACGCCGAGATCACCGTCGGCTCTGGCGTAAAGGGAAAGGTCTCCCACGTCACGAGAGGGTCCAAGTGGCAGGTCACCTACAACGGATGGCCGGTCTACACCTTCGTCGGTGACTCGGGACCGGGGAAGTCGAACGGCGAGGACGTCGTGGCCTTTGGAGGCACCTGGTACCTGGCGCACGCGGCGGCGACGACCAACTCCGGGACTCCCGTGAAGAGTGTCGCCAGCGGCGGCGCCACCACCACGACCACCATCGCCGGCTATTAGCTCGACTGCTCGGGGCGTCGCTCGCAGGCGAACGGGCGCAGGCGAGGGCGAGGAGGATGGATCGGTTCGCCCGACGGACTAGTTAGCCTTGTCCCATCACGACGACCGTGCTGGACACAAAGGAGACGAGCTACCGCGCCCTGTTCAAGGTGAGCGGCTTCACGCAGCTGCTCGTCTCGAGCCTCGCGGCCCGCATCGCGACGCAGATGTTCGCGGTGCTGCTCGTCCTCTTCGTCCTCGAGACCCACCATTCTGCCGAGCTGTCGGGCGTCGTCGTCGTGTGCAGCCAGGTACCCGGCATCATCGTGAGCCCGATCGCCGGCGCGCTCTTGGATCGCGGCTCGCGCGTGGGGCTGATGAGGCTTGACTACCTTTTTGCCTCGACGTGCATAGCCGCGATCGGCACCCTGTCGCTGCTCCACATCCTGCCCACCTTCGTGCTGCTGCTTGTCGTGTCGGCCTCATCGATTACTGCACCGCTCAGCCGGGTCGGTGGCAAGTCTCTCTATCCGATGATGGTGCCGAGACAACTCTGGGACCGCTCGAACGCGGCCGACTCGGGCGTCTTCGTCGTCGCCAACGTCCTCGGTCCGGGCGTAGCCGGTGTCGCCGTTGCCGTCGTCGGTCCACGGGAGGCGCTTCTTCTTCCTGCCATTGTCATGCTTGTCGCCGCAGTCCTGCTCATCGGCTTTGTCGTGCCCGAGTCCCGTCCGGCCGCGACCATCTCGCTTCTTTCCGATGCCCGGGCCGCGATCGGTTACGTGTGGCGGAACCGGGTGCTGCGGATGCTCTCCGGGACGGTGACGCTCTTCAACGTCTGCGGCGGCGTCTTGACGGTCGCGATTCCCTTCATAGTGCTGCGCGGCCTGCACGGCGGCTCGACGACCGTCGGCCTGCTGTTCGCGGCCATGGGGGGTGGTGGGTTCCTCGCGGGACTGCTCACAGGCCGTTTTGGGACAGAGAAACGGGAGAAGCGCCTGCTGGCGACCTCGTGCATGACGACAGCGGGAGCGTTCGGGCTCCTGGCCTTCGACCGCCACGAGATCGTCCTCGTCGCGTTGGTCGCCGTCATTGGCATCGCCAATGGTCCGCTCACCGTGGCCATGTTCTCGCTTCGCCAGCGCGCGACCGATCCCTCGTGGTTCGGCCGCGCGTTCGCTGTCTCGATGAACCTCAACTTCGTCGGGAGCCCGATCGGCGCCGCGATCGCGGGCGCGCTGCTCACTCACTCGATCGCCCTCACGCTCCTTGTCGCCGGGTGCTGCGCAGTCGTCGGCGGCTTCTGGCCGGCCGTGCTCCCAGCCTCGAGCTACGAGCCCACGGCCCAGGTCGCGACCATCTGAGAGTTCGCCGCGTCAGAGTGCAACCTCGCCGGCGTCACTTTTTCAAGTGCGCATCGAGAAATGCAATGATGCGGCGGCGGGCGTCTTGCGCAGACGCCTCGTGATAGCCGACCCCGGTGAGTTTCCCCCAGACCCTGAAACCAGATGGTGCGTCCCCGGCCGCTTCGTGGTCGTTGAGGAAGCCGTGCCCGGCAGCGGGGTACTCCTTGACATCGTGCTCGACTCCGACCGCCGTCAGCGCCTCGTCGAGGCGTTGGGCCGCGCCCCGCAGCGCTCGATCTCGGCCGCCGTAGCTTCCGACGACAGGACAGGCTCCCCTCAGGAACTCTGACGTGTATGCCTTTTTCGGGGCGGTGCCGTAGTTGACGCTCGACGCGGAGAACCCTCGCCTGGGAGCCAGCATCAGAGCCAATCCGCCGCCCATGCAAAAGCCGATCACGCCTGTCGCACCTGTGCAGTCGTTACGCGCCGCGAGCGAGGCACGTGCCGCCTCGATGTCGTCGTAAGACCTGCCCCTTTCGGCGCGCACGTCGCGCATGACCGAGATCATGCAGGCCAGCTTCCCTCTTCCGTGGAAGAGATCCGGTGCTGCAGCTAGGTATCCCTCACTCGCGAGCCAGTCGGCCTGATTCCGCAGATCCTGGGTCATCCCCAGGACATCGTGGATGACGACTACTCCAGGCCAGGGACCCTCACCAGCTGGCGTGGCCCGGTACAGGGGAAGCTCTCCGGTGGGAATGCTGATCATGGCGCCGCTCACGCGCAAAGCATCGCACCGAGACGTCTCCCGGGCCAGTTGCGCGTCGGTGCGTACGACCGACGGCCTGGCAGGATACGCGTCATGAGCGACTCCGAGCGCAGCGCCCGTGAGTACGACGCCATGGCCGCCGATTACGCGGCTGACAACGCCGAGAGTGCCTACAACGCCTTCTACGAGAGGCCGGCGACGATCGCCCTGCTCGGGGACGTCGAGGAGCTGCGTGTGCTCGATGTCGGGTGTGGCAGCGGTCAGCTGAGCGCATGGTTGCTCGACCACGGGGCCGTCGTGACCGCCTTCGACGTGAGTCGAGCCATGGTGGGTCTTGCTCGTCAGCGACTGGGAGACCGGGCGAGCGTGCTGGTAGCCGACCTCGCGCAGCCGCTTTCTTTTGCCGAGACCGACGGTTTCGACCTGGTCGTGGCGTCGCTGGTGATGCACTACGTGCACGACTGGGAGGTCGTGCTGAGCGAGTTTCGCCGCCTGCTGAGCGCTCAGGGCCTGGTCGTCTTCTCGACGCACCACCCGGCGATGGACTGGCAGCTCTTTTCTTCTGACGACTACTTCGCAACCAAGCAGGTGACCGACAGCTGGGCGAAGGGCACGGGCAGGTTCCAAGTCACCTTCTGGCGGCGCCCACTCACGGCGATGTGCCAGGCCATCGCCTCCGCCGGCTTCGTGATCGAACGGCTCGTCGAGCCAGAGCCGCTGGCCGCACTATCCGAGCACGACCCGGCCGCTTACGACGAGATCCGCACGAAGCCGAGGTTCCTCTTCTTCCGCCTGCGTCTCGCACCTCTCAGGGACGGCAGTGATGAATGAGTGCATCTTTCTAGTCCAACTGCGCCTTCGGGCCGCCTGAGAGGAGGAGCTTTGGTCGTGCGGGCAGTCCGTGAACGGCCGGCTCAGCGTCGTGAAGGTGATGTGGATCCCGCGCCTTGGCGCTAAACCCGCGACGAGGGTATTCCCCGGGCAAGCCGCCGGTGCGATAATGCGCAAGTGCCCGCGCGAGCCGGTGACGCTCCAGAGGCTGGTGCGGCCGCGCTGCGGGCCAACCTGCTCGGCCCGTTCTCGATAACCCTCGGGGAGAAGAGCGCCGGCCCCTGGGCGCGCCCGAGCGCCAAGCGCCTCTTGGAGCTCGTCCTTGTGAGCCGGGGGCGGCGCCTTTCCCGAGAGGCCGCCTGCGAGGCGCTGTTTTCCAATCTCGGCCCCGAGCGGGCCGCAAATGCCCTCTCCAAGGCGCTCTCGATGGCGCGCTCGGCCCTGGGCGCCCTCGGCGAGCCCGCCCTCGGGCTCATAGGTGCCGATCGCGGCCACATCTGGATCGAGCCGGAGTGCGCGCTCGCGGTCGACCTGGACATCGTCGAGGCGTTGTTGGCCAGCGGTCTCGAGCTCGAGCCCGGGACGGTGCGCGACGACACCTTGACCCGGGCGCTCTCCTTCCCGGGCCTTGTCTTAGAGGACGAGCCTTACGAGGACTGGGCCCAGCCCCCCCGGGACCGCCTGGAATGGTCACGCCAAGAGGCGCGCCTCGTCCTGGCCCGTGACCGCTCGCGGGGCTTCGGCCGCTCGCAGCCCGAGTCGGTCATCGCCTCTTACGAGGCCTGCCTGGCGGCCGATGGGACCTGCGAGGAGGCGGCGGCGGCCCTGATGGGGATCTATGCCGCCCAGCAGCGCCGGGCCCAGGTCGCCGACACCTACGAGCGCTGCCGGCGGGCCCTCGACGAGCTGGGCCTGGCGCCCTCGCCCGCCCTCGAGGAGATCCACGCCGCCACCGTCCGCGAGCCTCCGCCCGCCCGGCGGGCCAGGACCGAGGCGTCCGGGGCCCCGGTGATCTCTCGCGAGGAGCGCAAGCTCGTGAGCATGCTCTTTGCCGAGCTGGCGAGTCCGCCCCCGACGCCGAGGCTCGACCCAGAGGACCTGCGCGAGGTCATCGGCGACGCCCTCGTCGAGGCGATCTCCCAGGTCGAGTTGCTCGGGGGAACGGTGAGCTCGGTCTCGGGCAGCGGCCTGGCAGCGCTGTTCGGCGCCCCCGATGCCCACGAGGACGACCCGGAACGAGCCGTCCGGGCGGGCTACCGCATCGCCTCGGCCCTCAAGAGCTCCAAGGTCGGGCTGACGGTGCGCATCGGGGTCGAGTCCGGGCCGGCGGTGGTCGGCCCGATCGGGGGCGGGGGCCGGGTGGAGTACGGAGCCGTGGGCGAGGTGGCCGCCCTTGCCGCCGGCCTGCAGTCGGTGGCCCGGCCCGGCTCTGTGCTCGTCGGGCCCGCCACCCGGGCGGCGACCGAGGACCAGTTCGTCTGGGGGCCCTCCGACGAGCTGGCCCGTCCCGGTGCCAAGCCCCTCGTCGCCCACTACCTCGAGCGGCCCAAAGCCGGCGTGCGCGGGCATCTCACCGGACGGCGCCGGGCCGGCCAGGCGGCACTGGTCGGGCGCGACGGCGAGCTCGCGATCATCTCCGAGTCGCTCCGTGAGCTGATCTCGGGCAAGGGGGGGATCCTCGTCGTCACAAGCGAGCCGGGACTCGGAAAGACGCGCCTTGTCTCCGAGTGCCGCAAGCGCTTCATGGCCTGGGTGGGAGCGGGCTCGGGCCGCCTCCCGCTCTGGCTCGAGGGGGGCGGGGCCTCTTATGCCTCCTCCAGCCCTTACGGGCTTTACCAGCAGCTGCTCTCGGCCTGGATCGGGGTGGCGCCCGAAGAGGGAGAAGAGGTGCGCCGCCCCGCCCTCCTGCGGGCGATGCAGGTGGTCTTTCCCGGCGAGGAGGCGCCGGTCGGCCCGCTCGCGAGGATGATGGGCCTTGGCGACATCGAGGAGACGGGCCGCCTCTCGCGCCTTGGCCCCGAGGAGCTGCAGCGGGCGACTTTTGCCGCCCTTAGGGCGCTCATCTCCCGCCTTGGCGGCTACGGCCCGACCGTGCTCGTGCTCGAGGACCTGCACTGGGCCGACCCCACCTCGATCCGGCTCACAGAAGAGATTGCCTACCTCGTGCGCGAATCACCGCTGCTCGTGGTCCTCACCCACCGCCCCGAGCCCGACCCTGGCGTGACCGCATTGGAGGAGGCCCTCGCCCGCGACGCCGGCTTGCGCCTGCGCCGAGTCGTTCTCGTCCCCCTTTCCGAGGCCGAAGAGCGCGACCTCGCCCGGTCCTTGCTCGGCGCCGAAGCCCCCGCCGAGGTCGTCGAGGCGGTGCGAAAGGGCGTGGAGGGGAACCCCTTGTTCCTAGAGGAGCGGCTCTCTTCTCTTATAGAGACCGGGGCGGTCTTCCAGGACCGACAGCTCTGGGGGCTCGACCCTGCCGTGCGCGCCGAGCTGCCCGAGGCCCTCGAGCGCCTCATCCGTTCCCGGGTGGACCGGCTCGGGCCCTTGGCGCATGACGCCGTCGTCGCTGCCTCCGTGCTCGGGGTCGAGTTCGCCTTCTCGGCCCTAGAGGCGGTGACAAATCTCGACGGCCGCTTGGAAGAGGTCGTGGCCGAGCTGTGCGCCGCCGGCCTTCTCGCCGAGGTACCGCGCCAGGCCGAGCGCGCCTACCGCTTCCGCCACGCCCTCATGCAGGAGGCCACCTACAAAGGCCTCTTGCGGGCCCAGCGCCGCCAGCTCCATGCCCGGGTGGCCTGGAGCCTCGAGGCGTCCTCGCCCGACCGCCTGGAGGAGGTGGCGGCCCTGCTCGGCCACCACTACGCCGCGGCCGGGGAGCGCCACCGCGCCGTGCACTACTTCGAGGTGGCGGGTGACCACGCTGCCCGGGCCTTTGCCAACGAAGAGGCGGTCGCGGCCTATCGGGAGGCCTTGTCGATCCTGGCGGAGGATCTTTCGGGCGCCGGCTCCAGCTCGAAGGCGTCGGTCGTGCTGCGCGCCGAGCTGGCGGAGGTGCTCTGGCACACCGGTCGCCACAACGAGGCTCGGGAGATGCTCGGCGAAGCCCTGCGACTCGTAAAGCCCGAAGACTCGCTGCTCGCCGCCCGCCTCCAGGTACGCCTTGGGCGGGTGGAGATGGCCGACCACCGTTATGACGCCGCAATCGCCGCCTTCGATGCCGCCGAGGCACTGCTCGGCGAGGACCCCGGCGGGAAGGAACCGGCGTGGGTGGATCTCTGGCTGGAGATCCAGCTGGAGGGCCGGGCGCCCCTCTATTACTGGCGCAACGAGCCGGCACTGGGCATGGCGGTCCTCGAGGCGGTTCGCCCGGTCGTCGAGACGAGGGGAAGTGTCGCCCAGAAGGAGACCTTCTACGTCTCGTTCGTGTTGCAGCGGTGCCGCGAGACCCGCTACCAGATCGATAGCGAGATCCTCGCCAACGCACGAGCGGCGCTGGCAGCGGCGGAAGAGGTTTGCGGCGATCACGACCTCGCCTGGGCGATATTCATGGTGGGATTCTGCCTGCTCTGGCGCGGCGAGCTCGCCGAGGCTTCGGAGAAGCTGGAGAGGTCGCTCGCCTTCGCGGAGCGGACCGGTGACCTCGTGCTCCGGGCGCGGGCGCTCTGCTACCTGAACGTGGCCGCCCTTCGGGGTCACGACGCCGGCACGGTGCGACGTCTCGCCCCCGAGGCCATGGCGGCGGCGGTGGCGGCCGCCTATCCCGAGTACATCGCCGTCGCCAAGGCCACCTTGGCCTGGCTGGCATGGCAGGAGGAGCGCTTCGAGGACGTGATCTCGCTCGGCGAAGAGGCACTCGAGTTGTGGGGGACCACCATCGTCTCTTATTCCTGGTACTGGTTGTGCCTGTGGCCGATGATCGGCGTGCACCTTCGTTCTGGGCATATCGCCGAGGCCGTCGCCGCCAGCCGCCAGATCCTGGTGCCGCCCCAGCAGCGTCTCCCCGATGACCTCGCGTCGCTACTGGAAGCAGCCGCGTCCGCCTGGGACGCGAACGAGGCTCGAATCGCAGGCGACAAACTGGCCGAGGCCTTGCAACTGGCGGTGACGCTCGGTTACATGTGAGCACCCGACGGAACACGACAAGCTTGCGCCTGACAGGCTCCGACCGGCTCGCTCACCTGTCACGAGCGAGAGCTAAGGGCAAGCGGCAGCGAGTCGGCGCCCTTGCTCAGCCGGCGAGAGCGCTCGGGAAACGGGTCACAAAGTCGAGGATGGTGGCGTGGGTGGGGGTGATACCGATCCTCGTCCAAGCCAGTCCCATCTCCTCGAGCTGGGCCACCCAGGCGGAGCCTTGCTCCGGGCCGAAGTAGCGCTCGGCGGCGGCGGCGTACTCCGGCACGATCCCCTCGGCATCGTCGAGCCGCGCCGTGCCGCGCAACAGCAGCGTGTGGTACGGCCAGGCCGAACCGTCGATGGTCACGGCCACCGCGGGACGGGAAGCGAGCACCTTCACCTTGGGGGCATTGGAGGGGGAGGCGACCACGACCTCTGTTCCCGTCCAGTGGAACCAGACGGGAACCACCCGCGGGGTTCCGTCTCGCCACGTGTAGGCCAGCCTTGCCAGTTCTCTGGAAGCCAGCAACTCCTGTGCGACCTCGTCATTCAGCGCTTCGAGAACAGCCATTCGTGATCCCACCTTTTCGGGCCACGGGCGTGACCCGGCCGAACCGTAGCTCACCGCCATTCCTGGATGTTCCCGACCGGCACCCGGGAACGAAGGTAGGGCCCGCCGCGACG
>JBKQMT010000154.1:0-3871 GCA_052146595.1 Acidimicrobiales bacterium | reverse complement strand
GAGCCCAGTGAAGTGGGCAGTCAGCGACGTCAGCGCCAGATAGACCACGTAGCCCGCCGGATAAATTCCGATGGCCACGAGCAGCACGACATACGGAGCGACGAACAGGTAGCCCGACTTGCGCGGTCGCAGAGGTGACTTACGTTTCATGCCAGAGCCTGCAAGTCGACCTGCCCTGGTCGCCCACTTGGTCATCAGACGTCATATCAATACTCTTGCAGCTGGTCGGAGGCAGGCGCTAGGTGGTTCGACGACGGCGACTTGGGCGCTCGCGCTCGGTGTCCCGACGATCGTGTGAGGGCGCGCTGAGCCACCGAACCGCCGTCGTCAAGCCGAGCGGCGAGCTATCACCCGGCTGCGAATGCAACCGAGCAGGTCGAGCTCACAGTTCGCTTGTCGCGACTCGCTTGAAGCTGGCTAACGGGTTGAGACGACGGAGTAAGCTGGTGACTGCGCCTCTGACCTGCGGTTTCGCAATAGCATCTGATTCGGCGCGTTTCGCTCGCCAGCGACCTGCAGGAACTCTGGTGGCCACAGCGCTCAGTGCGATCTTGCTACGGATCAGAAGGTTGGGGACTCGAGTTCCTCCGAGCGCGCTGAATAAGTCAAGTACCGGCTTAATCGAAGTCGATCGCGGCTAACACAAGACCGTAGCGAGCAGCAATCTCTTTGTGGACCCTCCAAAGTAGGTGCGACCCCGCCTGGCTGACACTCGGCGCGATGGTGGTGAGGAGAACCGGCACGACCTGCTCGCAGGCTGCCAGAGAAGCTCTCTATGACTTGAGCCTGCTCGAGCGACGCGCTTGGGACACACACCTTTGTGACATTCGGCCCTGACGACCGATGCGCCGAAGGCGCAGGATGAGCGACAGCCACCAAACCCGAGGCAAGGAGCGCCCGAGCAGGCTCCGTCTGGGAATGGGTTTCAAGTCTGCAGGCGAGGAGGCTCGATGAAGGCGGGACACATCGTCTTGATGGGACTGGCGGTCCTGGCGGCGGCCTGTTCCAGCTCTACGCCGGCGGCGACTCCGTCGACTTCGACGTCGACAACTGTCAGCCCGCCTTCGACATCAACAACCGTCAGTCCGGCTTCGACATCGACAACTGTCAGCCCGCCTTCAACGTCGACGACCGTCAGTCCGACGTCGTCGACTACGGCGGTCTCGTCAACAAGGGCGTCCCAGCAGTACCTAGCGGCCGCCACCGTCGCTAAGGCCGCGTACTTCACGTGGAGGGCCGCGATCAAAGGCGTGACCACGGTCAGCCAGGCAATCGGTCCTTGTGACACCTACGCAGGTGAGCTGACGACCTTCGACAACGCGATATCGCGCATCGACGTCACCGGCAAGACGGAGACCGACATTCACGCCCTGATCGCCGATGACCAAGTCGTCATCAAGAACCTGGAAGCCGTGAAAACAGAAACCGTGGCCCAAATCAAGAAAGACAAGACTCAACTCATAGCCACTGGGGAGACGGCAATAAGCGCTGGAGACGTGGTTCGGAGCGACCTAGGTCTGCCGCCGAGTTGAGCTTGGCCAGCCCCACGCGACCCGGCTGGTAGCAAGGCGCACAGGGCGAGTTCGGCAGACCTGCCGTTCGGGTGACACTGAGGACTTGCAACCTCCGGATGCGCGAACCGAGCCGGCGGCCAGAGGCAACCCCAACGAGGCATTCGGGCCAATATGCGGGACACCCTCCGTCCAGCTCGACGGTGGTTCGTCAACTGGTCCACAATCCGGGTTGCGCTCGAACCAACGAAGCTGACCGGGGACACGGAAGCCGGTAGCGACGTCCACCATCACACCCGAAGTGCCATAACTGGACGATCTGATCGACACCTCCGGCAGGTTCTCGGTCGCCGACAGTCACGGATATCCGAGCGATCTGTCGCGCCGACAGCCACACGGGTCGGTCGACGGCAGAGGTTCGTGGTGGTAGCACAGCCCTGTGGGGAGACTGCCATCCTTGCCTCCGACCGATGGTCGTCTAATGCTTGCAGGAGGACAGAGAAGACGCGGCGTCACTTCTGTACCGGAATGTGGGGGGGGATGTGAGGGCTAGCGCCACGAGGATGGTGTGGTACCGCTCGCGGACCACGTTCGCGCGCCGGTGGGGCGCTTATCTGGGTTTGATGTTGCTGATCGGGTTGATCGGCGGCATTGCCATGGGGTCCATCGCGGCGGCTCGACGGACGCAATCCTCTTATCCAGCCTTTCTCGCTAGCACGAACACGTCGGACTTGACGATGTCGACTTATGGCATCGCCACCGCCTCCGCGGCGAGCAACTACTCGCCGACGCTGACGCGCGAGATCGCTCATCTTCCTGAGGTCAAGCTGGTCGAGAGTTGGGTGGGAGCAGAGGTTGCGCCGCTGGAGCGCGACGGAGCCCCGAACCTGACTGCCCCCATCAACCCGGTCGGGAGCGTCGACGGCCTTTATTTCAACGAGGACCGCGCCACCCCCGTCGTGGGTCGGATGGCCAATCCGGGTCGTGCCGACGAGTTCGTCACCACTGCGTTGGGGGCGCGAGCGTTGGGACTGCGCGTCAATCAGGTCGTTCCCATGGGCGTGTACACGTCAAATCAGTTCAACTCGCCGGGCTTCGGCACGCCGCGCGTAGCACCGGAGCGCAGGATCGACATGAAACTTGTCGGAATCGTTGTCTTCAACAACCAAGTGATCGAGGACGACACGGACCGTCTCCCGACCGACATCCTGTTCACTCCCGCATTGACCCGCACTCTTATCGCCTCGAAGGCCGTTCAGGGCACCTGGTACGCCATGCAACTCTCGCACGGAAGCCGCGACATTCCCGCAGTGGAAAAGGCGCTCATCCGCCTGCTCCCGCGCGGGAGCGACGCCAACTTCAGTGTCACCTTGCTCACCGAGACCAAGGTGGAGCGGGCCGTCAAACCAGAGTCGATCGCTCTCGGCGTGTTCGGGGCAATCGCCGCTCTGGCAGCATTGGCCATCGCGGCCATCGCCTTCTCCCGGCAGCTGCGCTCGTCCGATGAGGAACTCCGGGTGCTCCGGGCTCTCGGTGCCAGTCCGACCACGACTGTTGCCGACGCGCTGTTCGGCGTCCTGGTCGCGACCCTGGCTGGCACGCTGCTCGCGGTCGTGGTCGCGGTCGCGCTGTCGCCGCTGTCTCCACTCGGACCGATCCGACAGGTCTACCACCCGCCCGGGATCGCGTTCGACTGGACGGTCCTGGGCTTTGGAGCGCTCGTGCTCATCGCGGGGCTCGGCGTGACCGCCGTGACACTGGCCTACCGAGGAGCCCCCCACCGTCTGGCTGCCAGGTCCCATATTGATCTACCACGCGATTCGAAACTGCTACAGCTGGCGACCTCTGCGGGCCTGCCGGCCTCTGGCGCCGTCGGTCTCCGCTTCGCCCTCAAGCCCGGTCGTGGTCGCAGCGCGGTCCCTGCCCGCTCCGTCCTGTCAGGCACGATCCTGGCCGTCGTCATTGTGACTGCGACACTCACATTCAACAGCGGACTGCGCACGTTGGTGTCAAGCCCTGCACTGTACGGATGGAACTGGAGCTATGCGCTGAGCTCGGGAAACGTCGTCCCTCCACAAGCCCTCGCCGCTCTCAACCACGACCCAGATGTTGCGGACTGGGCCGGATACCACAATCTCTCCGTCCAAATCGACGACCTGACCGTCCCTGTCCTACTCGGTGACAACCACGCCGCGGTCGCGCCACCGGTCCTGTCCGGCCATGCCGTCGATAACAACAACCAGATCGTCCTGGGTGACACCACGCTCTCGCTCTTGCACAAACACCTTGGCGACACTGTCGTCTTTTCCTTCGGCAGCCCGAACACTGCCCCGCTCTACCTGCCTCCCGCGAAGCTGGTC